>CANCFZ010000074.1 GCA_947377425.1 Flavobacteriaceae bacterium | reverse complement strand
GTACTAGTTAAATGATACGTGATTTGAATACCTAGTTGAGTAGAAATCTCTGAATCTTTGGTATGTAAATCAAATAAACACGATACGCCATCGTTGTTGTCATCACAAACCACATAGTTACTTGGAGATGTGATGGTTGGAGCGGTGATATGACTCACTGTTCCTGAAGCGCTTGCACTAACACAACCCGTTGCGGTATTAGTTACAACAACACTATAAACACCAGCGAAAAGTGCAGTAAAACTTGGAACATTACCCGGATTTACTCCTGATGGAACATTCCATACATAAGAATAGTTCCCTCCTACTGATACACTAGCCGTTACTATTGCGCCATCGCCTTGACATGCCGTTGGGCTATTTACCGTAACTACCGGTAATGGATTAACTACTAATCTAAATGAACCAACAGAATTACATCCTGTTACTGTGTTTTTTATATTAAACCAAATTATTTGAAGATTTGAAGATGTATTAGTGTATAAATTAGGTAACGGACTTATTTGATTAGTAGCATCATTCTGAGTCAAATAATATTTAACAACCATCGAGGCTTGTCCGTTTATAATCTCTATATCTTTTGTTGATAAATTAAATACCTCTACTCCATCTGGTGAATTGTTGTTATCACACAACTCATAATCCGTAATCACAGCTTTTGGAACCGGTTTTGGATTAACTATCAACTGTAAAGTAGTAAGTGAATAACACGCCGGTGCCAACGCATCAATTACTCGAACATAAAGCGTCTGGGTAAAAGCATTATTGATATTACAATAGAACGTTTGTGTTTGTGGGTTATTTCCTGTTTGTGAATCTGTAAGAGTCAAATGATACGTGATAGTCAATCCTGCCACTGAAGTAATCTCTGAATCCTTAGTGTGCAAATTAAATAAACACGATACACCATCATTGTTGTCATCACATACTTGATAACTACTTGGAGTGGTGATGGTTGGAGCGGTTAAAAAGACAACCGTTCCCGAGGCGCTTGTACTAACACAACCTGTTACTGTATCTGTTATAATTACCGAGTAAACTCCTGCAATACTTGTAGTAAACGTAGCAACATTGCCTGGATTGGCTCCTGATGGAACACTCCAAGCATAAGAATAAGTTCCTGCTGGTAATGGCGTAGCGGTTACTGTAGCTAACGAGCCTTGACAAACCGTTGGGCTATTTACCGTGACGGTTGGAGCAAGACAACCATTTGAAGTGCAACATTTTGTAGTGCTAGCAAAACAAGTGCCTGCACCTCCTATTGGCAAAATAGTAACACAAACATTATCATTTGGATTTAATCCTGATACTGAATATGTAGTAACATTTCCAATATTTGTTACAACAGTTGGAGCTCCTGCATTTATTGTATAAGTTGCTGAATAAGATGTTGCTCCTATAACTGAAGCCCAGTTAAATTGAACTGAATTCAAAGTTGACACACCACAAGAAATACTTGGGGTTAAGGTTGGATTAACGGTTACAATAATTTCTTTATATGGTCTACAAGTTGCATCTGTAGGTGAAGGATTTGCAATAGCATAAACATAATAAGTCCCTACCACATTTGGAAGTGAACCAGTTCCTAAAACAGGAGCATCATAAGTTGCAACGCCTGATGCATTTGGAGTAGCCATTCCCAAAGGAATACCACCTGTATACATATTATTACCTGTTTGTTGTGTATTAAAATAAACAAACGAAATTGCATTTGCTCCTGTAAATGCAGTATCTACTGAAAAAGGTGTTGGATCTCCATTCAAACATAATGTTTGATTGGCAGATGGATTTGTGATAGAGGGACATGGTGACGCTATACAGCTTAATGTATTTGCTGCAAAACAAGATGATGAACCACCTATAGGTGTAAGTGTCAAGGCTACACTATCCCCAGAAGTCAATCCATTAACAGAATAAGTTGTAACATTACCTATAGTACCAATAGTAAAAGGTGTATTTGAATTTATTTGATAAGAAACTGTATAATCAGTAGCACCTGTTAAAGCTGTCCAATTAAATTGAACTGATGTTAGTGAAGAAGTACCACAAGTAATAACTGGTTGTATTGATAATGGAACCGTTATACTACCTGATAAAGATAATGTTCCACAACTTCCGCCTATGGTTGTTACTGTATAATTATATGGTGTAGCCGAAGTTGAAGTTGGCGAACCAATTATATAAACTGTATTTCCAACAACGGAATAAGACACTCCGGATGGCAATCCAGTTACCGTAGCTCCTGTAACTACTCCTCCAAAGGTGTATGTAATATCATTAATTGGAGTATTTACACAAACTGTTTGATTTGTTGTTGCTGCAGTAGATGTTAAAGTTAAATTCTTTTGATTTAAAATTAAACTAAATGCTTTTACTCTAACACAAATATTATTTGTGCTTTGCAAAGCCATATAAATTGTTTGCCCATTACTAACAAAATGAACTGGATCTCCAATTGGTGCAATAATACCTTGAGCATCAGATTGTGAAGTATGATAAGAAATATCATAACTTCCAGTTGGTAATGAACCTACAACGACGGCTTCATTGGCTGTTAAATCAAAAACATTGTTAGGATCACAATGAACAATATCACTTGGTGTTAGTGTATCATCCGGATATACTTCAACTGTTACTGGTTGTGTAACTGTTCTAACTGTAGCTGGACCTGGTAAATTACATTCTGTATATTTTACTTGGGCTGTATAAGTTGTTGTTGCAGAAGGGCAAACAGAAATTGATGTATTCGAACTTATTGGTGTTCCGCCTTGTAACCATTGAAATGTTGTTAACGAAGGTCCTGATGGTGTAAAACGCCAAGCTTCATTAGTTGTTGTCCAAGTTCCAGTGTTTCTTCCTGGTGGCGTATATGCTACTGTTGCGGACGCATTTTGAATACCAATAACTCCACTCCCACTATTCCAAGTTGCGCATGTAGATCTTTTTTTAACATAAATATCTATTATGTTAGTTCCTTCATACAATACCAATTGGCTTTCTTGCAAACCTTGACTAGTTCCACAAGAATATAAAGGCATATTTTTTACATCAATAATAGCTTTTCTACAAGGATAAGTTCCGGTAACGGTATAATTAATTGAAACTGGTGGCGCAGCAACAATACCCGGATTAGTATCTTGCATCGGGAAATATATTGCATTTCTCCACAAAGCATTCATTGCAGTACTTGGAATAGTTTGCGCAAACACATATCCACTACCTGTTGCATTACAAATTCCATGAGTAGGATCAAAAGTTAAAAAAGTATTTGTTCCAACCTGAAATTGGGTATAACAAGTACCAAAAAAACTAAATTTAAACGGAAGTGTTTGGGGGTCTGAAAATGTATCATCAATTGTACACAAGGCTCCCGAGCTTGATGCTCCAGACGGAACAACTGGTGCATAAGGAATTGAACTTACAGTATAAGTAGAAGTATCTCTAACATCAATGTATGATGCTGTTAAAGTAGTACAACTAGAATTATTACAGAGTGTCTCTGCTGCAGGAACTGTTATACTACTTGGACAACAATTTATTATATATGTAAAAACACCAGTTGCTGATGCACTAGTGCATCCTGTTGTTGTATTTGTTATAATTACAGAATAATTACCTGCAACTGTAGCATTAAAACTCGCTACATTTCCTGGATTTGCTCCAGATGGAACTGTCCAAACATAATTATAGGTACCAGCTATTGAAGGTGTAGCAGTAATAACCGCAGGAGAAAGATCTCCGGTACATTTTTCAATATTATTAACAACTACTTTTGGTGTTGGATTTATCTTTACAGTAAATGTTTTAACATCATTTAAACAACCTGTCAATGAACCTGTAACTGTAATTGTTGCAACTATCTGACTAGAAGTATTATTTACTGCTGTTATTTGTGGTATATTACCTGTTCCTGAAGTTCCTATTGCCAATAAAGGATTACTATTTGTCCAAGTAAAAACCAAATCAGGATCTGCTATATTACCAGTGAAATTTAATGCTGGAATTGTAGCGCCATTACAAACTACAACATTACTTGGGACATTAATACTTAATGTTGGTAAGACTACATTTACCGAAGCACTAGCACTAACACAATTTGTTATTAAATTGGTAATTATTACACTATAGGTTCCCGAAACATTAGTTTCAAAAGAAAAAACATTCCCTGGATTTGTAGCACTCGTTGGTACTGTCCATGCGTAGGAATAAGAACCAGAACCTAAAGTTCCCGGAAATGCTCTAATTAAAGTCGCACATCCCTTAACAGTACTTGTAACCGAAACCGTTGGTTTAGGATTTACTGTAATTACAACTGATTTAGAGTAAGTACATGTATTTGAAGTTGTAAAAGAAATATCATCAATAGCAAAATCATTTCCAGCAGCAGTAATATTTGAATCAGACAAACTAATTGTAGCTGATGTACTTGCACCAGAATTCCATGTGTAAGTATATAATATCCAATTTCCACATACAATAGTATTTGGTGCTGTTCCTATTCCTAATGAAATCCCATTTATTTTAGCATTTATTGTTGCTAGATTGGTGTTTGTAACGGATTGAATCCAATAGCTAAAAGCATAATTCTGACCAGCTGTAACAGGTATTGTTTGTGACCAAATTCTATCATTTCCAGCATTTGAAGTAGAACCATCCATAACCATCATATTGCCAGATCCAGAAGTATGATCTCCACAACTTGAAAATGGAGTAAACCATGTACTTGGTACTGTAACTATTCCAAAGGCTTTTTGGATTCCTGCAACTGGAGCACTTGCTAAAAACTGATAATCAGTTGTAAAGCCAACATTTCCTTGAGAAAAATCTCCATTAAAAACTAAATTCTTAGTTGTTGTAATCGAAGAAGTTACAGTGTAAGTAGTAGTTACTATTGGAGTAACATTAGGTGAAGCATTCGTTGGAGTTGTCAAAGTTGGGTCAGTAGGAGAGGCTGTCCAGTTGTATGTAGAACCGCCACTTACTGAAAGTGTAGTTGGAATACCTTCACAAATAGTTGCATTTGCAGAAATAATCAAAGGATTGATTGGATCTGCAATAACAATACCACTTTGAGTAATAGTAGTTGGAGTAGAATCTGTAATTGAAATAGTATAAGTCCCAGGTGCCAAATTTGTAAAAATACCAGTTGTATTTGTTTGTGAAGCACTTCCAGATATTGAATAAGAAGTATATGGAGGTGTTCCGCCAGACCCATAAATAGTAATAGAACCATTATTGGCTCCTATACATGATGGATTATTGAAAGAATATAAAACCGAAAGCGGTGGTGTAACTTTAACTAATGAAAAATCATCAATAGCAAAATCATTTCCAACCGGATTAATATTAAAATTTCTTAATTCAATATTTACACAAGCATTAGTTGGAGTAATTGTATATGTTCTTTTTTCCCAACCATTTACTGGCAATGACGCTAAAGTGCTTGATGGAGAAGTTACAATAGTTGCATTATTAAATATAACTCTAATGTCTGCTTGGGTTGATACTCCTATTACATTACTTGAAATTGATTTTATCCAGTAGCTAAATGTGTAAGTAGTTCCAACGGTCAAACCGCATACTCCTCCTCCACTATTTCCTGCTTTCCAAAAACTTGGATTTCCACCATCGTTGCTTCCATCGATAATCATCATTTTACCAGTTCCATTTGCTGATGTATGATCAAATCCTGCAATGAAATTTGAAATATTGTAAGGATTCGGGTCTGTACCAAATGAATAATCACCAGAACTTGTTGAACCAGTTGGAGTAGAAACAAAATTATATCCAGTGTTATTAATATTAAAACCCACACCTACTCCTCCTGACTCAAAATCACCATTTGTAATTAAATTTTGAGAGCATAACGTATTGATAAATAGACAGCTTAATAATAAAAACAGAATATTTTTTTTCATCGCATAATAGTTTTTGAGGAGCGAAATATACATAAATTTAACTGAAATTTATCTTAAAATTTCTATTTTTTAAATTTAAACATTGTTGTGCAGTTTATAAATCAATAATATTTATCTTTGCAAATAAAAAATTATTAAAAAATTTCTTATCAAATAAAATGACCAATAACGAAGACTCTACCGACGAAATAGGAAACAATCATATCGCTTCAAGTGAACAAACGCCTCTAAGAAAAGATGCATTTGATAAAACTGATGATGAAAAAATTGAACTTATTAAAAAAGATGTTGAAAGTATTTTAACAACTCTTGGAATGGACTTAACAGACGATAGTCTTAAAGGCACTCCAAATAGAGTTGCAAAAATGTTTGTCAAAGAAATATTTGGAGGTTTAAATCCAAATAAAAAACCAAGCGCCTCAACATTTGAAAACAAATACAAGTACAACGAAATGCTTGTAGAAAAAAACATCACTGTTTATTCAACATGTGAACATCACTTGCTTCCAATTGTTGGTAGAGCTCATGTGGCTTATATTTCTAACGGAACTGTTGTAGGATTATCTAAGATGAATCGAATTGTAGATTATTATTCTAAAAGACCTCAGGTTCAGGAACGATTAACAATTCAAATTGTAAAAGAATTACAAAAAGTTTTAAATACTAACGATGTTGCTTGTATAATTGATGCTAAACATTTGTGCGTAAATTCTCGTGGCATTAGAGATATTGAAAGTAGTACTGTTACTGCCGAGTTTGGAGGTAAATTCAAAGACGAAGTTACAAGAAGAGAGTTTTTACAATACATTAAATTAGAAACCACTTTCTAATATTTTTTTTCATCAAACAATACTAAAATAAGCATGAGTCTTTATAAAAACCAATCATTAAAAATATACAACTCTCTTTCGGGTGAAAAAGAAAATTTCAAACCTCTAAACGAAGGTGCAATTGGAATGTATGTTTGCGGACCAACAGTTTACAGCAATGTTCACTTGGGTAATGTGAGAACTTTTATGAGTTTTGATGTTATTTTTAGATACTTATTGCATTTGAAATTTAAAGTACGCTATGTTAGAAATATTACTGATGCAGGACATCTAACTGATGATGGAGATGTAGATAACGACCGATTTGTAAAACAGTCACGTCTAGAAAAATTAGAACCTATGGAAGTAGTTCAAAAATATACCGTCGATTTCCATAAAGTTTTAGACTTATTCAACTTTTTACCTCCAAATATAGAGCCAACTGCAACTGGGCATATTTTAGAACAAATAGAATTAACCCAAAAGCTAATTGAAGATGGATTTGCTTATGAAAGTAAAGGTTCAGTATATTTTGATGTTTTAGAATACAATAAAAGAGGCTTGAATTATGGTGAACTAAATAACCGAAATGTTGAAGAATTGTTGGCTAATACGCGTGATTTAGATGGTCAAAACGAAAAAAAAAATCCACAAGATTTTGCTTTATGGAAAAATGCTTCGCCAGCACACATCATGAGATGGAATTCTCCTTGGGGTGAAGGTTTTCCTGGATGGCATCTTGAATGTACTGCAATGAGCACTAAATATCTCGGTGAAAAATTTGATATACACGGTGGTGGAATGGATTTAAAATTCCCACATCACGAATGTGAAATTGCTCAAGGTAAAGCCTGTAATGGTGTTTCGCCAGTCAATTATTGGATGCATACCAATATGCTAACAATGAATGGTCTTCGCATGAGTAAATCTACTGGGAATTATATACTTCCAATGGAATTGATAAATGGTGAAAATGCTTTTTTTGAAAAAGAATTTCATCCAAATATTGTTCGTTTTTGTTTTTTACAAGCTCATTATCGAAGCGTTCTAGATATTTCAAATGAAGCAATGGTTGCTAGTGAAAAGGGATTTAATCGATTAACAGAAGGACTTTTATTAGTTAACGAAATTCTACCAAGTGTAACTTCAACAATCGATATTAATTCCTGGAAGCAAAGTTGCTATGACGCCATGAATGATGACTTTAATACACCTATTTTAATTGCAAATCTTTTTGAAGGAATACGTTTTGTAAATCTTTTAAATGATAAAAGAGAAACTATTACTGCCTCAGATTTAGAAATTTTGAAAAGCACTCTAGAAACATTCACCTTTGAGGTTTTAGGAATTAGAAATGAAAAAGCAGCAAATAATAGTTCTGAAAAATTAGAAGGTGTAGTCGAAATGCTTATCGGAATGCGCAATGAAGCAAGAGCTAATAAAAATTGGGCACTTTCTGACGAAATTAGAGACAAACTTTTAACTTTAGAAATACAATTAAAAGATGGAAAAGATGGTACTTCTTTTAGTATCTAAATTTTATTAAATGATAAAAAAAATAGTAATTTTCCCTTTAGTTATTATTATTCGCTTTTATCAAGAAGCTATTTCTCCTTTTACACCAGCTACTTGTCGATTTGAACCAACATGTTCTTCTTATTTTTTAGAAGCTTTAAAAATTCATGGATTATTTAAAGGAAGTTATCTAGGAATAAAACGAATTTTAAGTTGCAATCCATGGGGAAAAAGTGGTTATGATCCAGTGCCCGAAAAAAAATGTTCTCACAAATAACATAAATTTAAAATATTATAAATTTTAAATTACTATTTTTGATAAATATCATACAATAAAACCCCATAAAAAAATGATTTGGAATCCATCAGAAGGGATACATTTAGGTCCTATTAATCTTAGATTTTATAGTTTAATGTTTGTAATCGCCTTTTCACTTGGCTATTACATAATGAAAAAGATTTTTATTAACGAAAAAGAATCTATAGATAAATTAGACACACTTTTCATTTGGACAGTTTTAGCAACTCTTTTAGGAGCTAGATTAGGACATGTTTTCTTTTATGATTGGGAATATTTTAGAAATAATCCACTTGAAATTTTATTACCATTCAAATTTGAACCTACATTTCAATTTACCGGTTTTGCAGGTTTAGCAAGTCATGGTGCAGCTATCGCAATAATTATAGTAATGTATTTTTATAGCAAAAATGTAATTAAAAGACCAATGTTATGGGTTTTAGATAGAGTTGTAATTCCGGTAGCTTGTGGTGCGATTTTTGTTAGAATTGGAAATTTTTTTAATTCAGAAATTGTAGGAAAAGTAACCTCAAACACTACTTTCGGAGTTCGATTTGTGAGAGATTATTTTAGTCCACAAGAAGCAATGTATAAAACTCACATTAACAATCCAGACGCTGCTTATAATGCCATTGTATATAATCCAAAGTTTGCAGATTTATTAGCACAAGTTCCTCTGAAACATCCTGCGCAGTTGTATGAGTCATTCAGTTATATATTTGTATTCTTCTTTTTATTATTCCTTTATTGGAAAACAGAAACAACTCAAAAACATGGTTTACTTTTCGGAGTATTCCTAATTTTGCTTTGGTCTGTTAGATTTGTTGTTGAATTTGTAAAAGAAAGCCAAGGCGGAATTGAAAATATTTTTGGCTTATTTTCAACAGGACAATGGTTAAGCATTCCATTTATATTTGTAGGACTTTATTTCCTTTTTATGGCTGAAAGACCTTTGCCAGAAAATTTAAAGTATTAATTTAATTTTTACTCTTTTTTTTCACATCAATATATTCCATTTTAACAGAATCATAAACCAGTTTATTTTCCTGTTTTTTATTCTTTTGAGTTACCGAACCATCAGGATTTAAAGCAAACTCAAATCCTTCTTTATGGATTTTTTGTTGGGTTTCGCTTGCCTGTTTAAGACCATCTAAAAACACTTTTTCGGTTATATTACTTGTTAATTGAGAATTACTGAAAACCTGCTTCTTTGAAGCTATTTCATAAATAATAGAATAAATTGTAGTACTATCTTCTAACTTTAAATCGGTTTTATTTTGTGTTTTTTCTGTCCAAGATAAAAGATATAATTTTGTTCCACTTGTCATAAATGCAATTAATTTCACATCTGATGGAGCAAATTTTGCATCAACAGGTTTTACAACAATAGCCTCTTTTCCATCTATTGTTAATTGAAAATTTCCAGCCTTGACTTCGGCAACTAATTTGTCAATTTTAGCAAGACTTGAAGTTGTTTTTCCAGCTTTCTTTTTTTGAGCAAACGAAGTAGTAACTACAAAAGAAAG
>CANCFZ010000073.1 GCA_947377425.1 Flavobacteriaceae bacterium | reverse complement strand
AATTAAGATAATTGTGGTATCAACAACCGAACGATAACTTAAACGTCCTTTTTCAATCATTTGCCCAGCATTTCTTGGATCGGCAACTTTTGTAGTTCCACCAAGTCTTGCGTACAATGATGGTTTTGCAACCACCATTTCGTCGTCATTACTTTTGCTGCAAGAAACAAAAGAAATCGAGCCAATTAACAATGCACTTAATGCAATTTTTGAGTAATTTTTCATAGGTATTATATTTATAGATTAATTAAAAATTCGTTTTACTTCTTTAGAAAACTTGTAACTTACACTTGATTCATTCATTACTGGACAAACTTTATTAGATGCTAATGCTTTAGGAAGAATATATCGTTTTGCGTCATAATGTCCTTTACTCATTAATTCGTCGTATATCTTTTTAGAATCGGCAATTTTATTATCATGAAAATAGACTAAAACTCCAGTTTCAAGATTATAACTGTCGTTTATAAATCCTGGAATTGTTTTTAAATTATGATGAATTTCTTTCATTTTTGCAGAATCTAATGGTTGATTAAATTCTATTCTACTAATTTGCATTGTTGCATTGTCATATACAATTGGTTTGGCTGTTGCAATATGAATTACCAAGACAATAAATGATATGATTAGAAATCCAAGTATACTAAATGCTATAATTTTAATTTTTCGTTTCATAAGATTACTTTTTAAATTGATTTTAAATTTTTTGTTACATCCATTTACGGCTAAAAAAGAAGTTTGGTTTTATTGTTATTAAAAAACTTAATGAATGTTAAACCTTTGAAAGAATTATTAAAAAGAAGAAGAAAAAATTACTTTTATAAAACCAAAGTAAAAAAGCCATCGTATATGTTCATAACAAAAAAACAAAAACCATGACACAAGAAGAATTAATCCCATTAATCCTCAAAAAGGAGGATCGAGCCTTTACAATTATGTATGATATGTATTCTAAAAGTTTGTTTTCGGTTATTTCTAATCTTTTAAAAGAAACTGAAGATGCCGAAGATGTTTTACAAGAAGTATTTGTTAAAATCTGGAAAAACATTGAATCCTATAATAACTCTAAAGGAAGATTATATACTTGGATGTTGAATATAGCTAGAAATACAGCAATAGATAAACTTCGTTCCAAAGGATATAACAACAGTCAAAAAAACCTATCTTCTGATAATTTCGTACATCTGTTAGACGACAGTAACAAGTTAGTCAATCGAATTGACACTATTGGAATTCAAGAGTTTGTTAAAAAACTTAAACCTAAATGTATTCAGTTGATTGAATTATTATTCTTTCAAGGTTATACACAACAGGAAGCCTCTGATGAACTTGAAATTCCGCTAGGAACTGTTAAAACGCAAAACAGAAATTGTATAAACGATTTAAGAACTTATTTAAAAGTATAATAATGGATACAACAGAAATTATTAATTCAGGAGATTTAGAACTTTATGTTTACGGTTTATTAAACGAAAGTGAATCCAAACAAATTGCTGAAATGGCAAAAATCAATCCAGCGATTGGGCAAGAGATTATTAGTATTGAAAAATCAATTCTTAATTTGTCAAGTAGTTTTTCGCCTAACATTTCATCCGATGTTTTTGAAAAAATTAAAACCCAATTAGAATTGAAACACCACGGAGTAGTTGATTTTAAACCCAAATCTAATGTTTTACACTATATTGGCTGGGCAGCATCCATTGTGCTTTTGGTTGGAATTGGTTTTCAATACAATAAATTAAGTGATAGTAATTCGACTATCAATTCTATTCAAATAGAGAAATCTAATTTGCAAAAAACAGTAGTTGATTTAGAGTTAAAAAATAAGGAAACAGCTACTGTTTTGAATGTTATTAGAGATACTAAAAATACGGTGATTAATTTAGCTGGACAAACAGTTGCTCCAACGGCATCTGCCAAAATATATTGGAATAAAGAAACCGCGACCGTTTATGTTGATGCTTCTGGATTACCAGAGCCACCAGAAGGCAAAGTATATCAAATTTGGTCGTTAAAATTAAGTCCAACATTAACACCAACAAGTATTGGTTTATTGGATAATTTTAAATCAAATAGCGAAAAAATGTTTGCCGTAAGCGGAACATCTGGTGCAGAAGCATTCGGAATTACATTGGAACCAGCTGGCGGAAGCAAAACACCATCTATGGAACAATTATACACTTTGGGAAAAGTGTAAGTTTAATTCCCCAATTAAACTGGAAAAGGTTCAGCAATTGCTGAACCTTTTTTTTATTTCTTAAATATCTTTTTATATCTCCAATAAACTATAGAAGAAAACACCATAAAAGCAACAAAAATATACAAATAAATGATTACATTTTGTTTTTCTCCCGAAGCGTAAGAATGCATTCCTGTTAAATGAAAATTAACTCCGAAGTAAGTCATCAAAATAGATGCAAAAGCTAACACACTCATAAAATTAAACGAAAACAAACCTCTTAACGATGGAACAAATCGAGCATGAATTACAAAAGCATAAATCATAATACTGATTAAAGCCCAAGTCTCTTTTGGATCCCAACCCCAATATCTACCCCAGCTTTCGTTTGCCCATTGTCCGCCAAGAAAGTTTCCAATGGTTAACATCACCAAACCAATAGTCAATGCCATTTCGTTAATGTATGTAATTTCTCTAATGTGCAAAGTCATTATATTTTTGTTCTTTTCATTGGTAAATAACATCAATATTAAAGAAACTATTCCTAAAACCATTCCTAAAGTAAATGGTCCATAACTTGCAACAATTACCGCAACGTGTATCATTAACCAATAAGAATTAAGTACAGGTTGCAGATTTGCAATTGATGGATCTAACCAGTTTAAATGTGCAATCATTAAAATCATTGAAGCCACAAAAGTTCCTGATGCAACTGTAAGTTTGGACTTTCTATCGAAAGCTAATGTAAAGAACATAGTTGCCCAAGCGACATATATCATACTTTCATAAGCATTACTCCAAGGCGCATGCCCTGAGACATACCAACGAGCAATTAAACCCGCTGTATGCAATACAAATAAAACTCCAACAGTAATATGAAATAGATTAATGATAATTCTAATTGGTTTTGTATTATAAAATATACTTACTATTACCAAAATCAACATCAAACTTCCTGCTAACATATACAACCAAAATAGGTTTTTGAAAACATCATATTTGTTTAATAAAATCTCCGATGAAATTTGGTCTTCACTAGGTCTAACCTCTTTTCCGTATTTTTTTTGGTAGTTTTCCATACCCAAAAGCATTGTATTTGCCAAGGTATAGTCTTTGGTTTTAGTTGCTTTAACTAGCGCATCAAAATAATAAGGCAACGCATTTTTAATCTGATCTAAATCGGTTCCTGTTGGTTGGTTGGCCTCCAAAAATGAAACCCATTTATTATTTTTATCCTTCGGAATTGGGAATATCTTTAAAATGTTGCCACTCAATGCAGCATTCATTAAGTTAATCTTCTTATCTGCTTCTATAAAATCTTTTTGAAATTGATCCGGTGTATTAGTTTTGTAGGCTTCATCAAGATAAGCACTTAGTTTATAATTTCCTTTTGCATCAAAAAAACTTCTAAAAGTGGCATACTTTTCTTCGGGTTTAATACCAATTATTTTTCGAATGCTATCATTACCAGATTTTAAGTAAATTAATGGAACTTCAAACCAAACTGGTGGAAATTGAGTCATCGAAATGAAAACTTGATCAGAATTCATGCCTTCATAAGATTCTCTTTTACTCACTTTTCTTAGTAACTCTGATGAAAAAGTATTGATTGGTTTCATTCGTCCTCCATCATCTTGAATCACTAATCGCCCAAATTTTGCAGCTTGTTGTTCTGGAACTTTATATTTTAATAAAGAATCTAAATAATTAAATTTAGAATTATGTTCTGAGTGATTTTGTGTAAAACCATTTAATGACACTAACAAAATAAGAATAGATAGTAATTGTGATTTTTTAGTTTTTACTTCTTCTAGTTTTCGTTTCAAATCGGCAAATCGAGTATTTTTCACAAACAAAATACACATCATTGCAAAAAACAATGAGAAATAACCAATATAAGTAATTGTAGTACCCCAATAATCGTGATTTACAGAAAGTATTGTTCCTTTTTCATCTGGATCAAATGAGGATTGAAAAAAACGATACCCACCGTGATCTAAAATATGGTTCATATAAATATCTGCATATGTTTTTTTTCCATTTTCAGTTACCGTAACTTTACTTTCAAATGAAGAAAAACTTTTTTCAGTTCCAGGATATTTTTTAGCATTAAAATCATTAAGTGTTATACTAAATGGAACCGTATAAACTTTGCTCCCAAAGTAAAAAGTATATTCTAATGTTCCAATTTTAACCACTTGTGGTTCTCCAACTGAACCTTTTGTTCCAACGATAGTAACATTTTTTGTTTGTCCTTCAGATTCAACTGTTAATATCAGAGCATCCGATGAACTTTTAGATTTATATTTTTTCCCTGATACAACATCTTTTATACCTTTTATAGGTTGATCAGGAAAAACAAACTGAGCACCTCCAACATTATATAACGAACGAAACATTAAGGGCTGTGCCAAGTCTTTAACAACTTTTCCTTGAAATTTGTCTGCCATTCTCATAAATTGTCCTTCAAATGGGGCATCAATTATAGTTTCATTATCGGTAATTGTAATATTTATTGCTCCCTTTGTTGGTTTATTTAATGCAAAAAGTACATTGTGTATATTTTGAATATTACCTTCTTTTAGATAGTGTTCATGACGCGAACCTCCTCCCGACTCTACCATTTTTAGATAAATTTTTCCGTTTTTGGATGCTTTTATAGTATCCTTTGCATCAAAGATAAAATCTTTATAACTGATTTTGAATGGCGTTTTGTCAAAATCTTCAGATATCGAAAAATAATTACTTGCAAATGGCGGATAAACGGCTGGCGAAAGCAACAAAGATTTTTCGAAAATTCTACGTTTTAATTCGCCTTTATATTGACCATCAACAAAAAAAGTAAGGTAACTTTTATCTGAAAAAAACTGGCTTGAAGTTGCACCTTCTCTAATAGGCATCATCCCTTCATAGCTAATATATCGTGTAATGAATGCTCCAAAAATTATGAATAAAAAAGATGAGTGAAGTAATAAGGTTGCCCATTTTTCTTTTTTATAAAGTTGATACCGTTTAATGTTTCCTGTAAAGTTGATTACAAAAAATACCATTATCACCTCAAACCACCAAGCATTATATATCCAAACTCGAGCTGTATCAGTATTGTAATAACTTTCTATAAAAGTCCCGGCTCCCATTGCTGATGCAAAAATCAGAAATAAAATAGCCATTAAACGAGTTGAAAATAAAATAGAAAATATTTTTTTATTCATGAGATATTTTTTTTTATAATCCGAAATATCGGGAGTACAAAAGTAATTTAAAATTGTGACTTTTTCATGATACTTGTCGGCTTTTAAGGAATCTTTAAGAGACATTTTTCATCTCAATATAACTTGGAAATACTAAAAAAATAAAATTGAAAATATATACAAAAGAGCCTTTGATAAAATCATAAAAGGCTCTTTCACAAAAAAGAATTCTAAAACTATTTTTTTAATGTTCTTACATAGTTAACAACTAACCATCTGTCTTCTTCATTTGGAATTTTTTTCTTGAATGAAGGCATATCATCTCTGCCTTCTGTCATTTTGTAAAAAATTTCACCATCGGTTTGATTTTGAGAAGCCGCAGATGAAAAATCACCTAAATCACCTTTCAAATCAGGTGCTTTAGACCCGTCTCCCAATCCTTTTTTCCCATGACAAGAACTGCATTGTTTTGCATATAATGCTTTTCCTTCTGCTGCTCCATCTTTATCTTTAAGATCACTTGGATTTTTCATGGTTTTGTACTTAGCAGGAACTTCCCATTTTTTTTGCACATAAACTGTAAATGATAGTAATACCAAAGAAAGTATTGCTAATGCTGATAATAATTTTAGGTTTTTCATAAGTAATTAATTTTTAGATTTATAAATTTTGACTAGATTAAATAATAAAAAGGTTAATATTGACCATATTCCTATTAAAATTACATTTGGAATTAATAATAGAAAATAAGGTGTTTTGGTTGGAGGTGACCACATCGTTCTTTCATTAAAAGTAGATTTGTCAACAATTGGAACTCCAAAATTTGAATAAACATTGGCGATAACAGTTCCGTATTTATCACTTTCAATTATGGTAACCTGAAAATTAAGTTTCCCATTTAAACCTGTTAAACCTTTATCTATTGGCACTTCTATTTTTCCTTCGACATCTGTCGTATAGCTATCTTCTTCACCCATAGACAGGTTTCCAAATAATCGTTTCAAACCTGCATTCAAAGCTTCGTCCGCAATAGGTTGTCCTGAATTATCTAACAACCTAGCTTTTAAAACATAAACACTATCCGTTTTTTCAACTTTAGCTTCGATAGAAACATTAGTTACTGATACAGTTTCGTCTGTATCTTCATATACTTTATTGTTTTCTAATTTTACGATATAAGAACCAGATAGAAGATTTTCTTTTTTAGGCAAAACAAATTTTGCTTTACCATCTTTATTGGTTTTAATGCTACCTAATTTAAAATCGGCAACTACACCAGTTGTGTCTGTTTTATAAACAGTAAAATCTAGATTAGCGCAAGGTTCAAAACCTTTTTTCCCTTTACTGGTTGCAGATATATTTAAAAAAGAATACTCTTTTACCAATCGATACGGCTGAACTGAAAGACTAACGCTTTTTTTATCTTGACAATAGCCGTTAGTTCCAATCAATCCAAAAAGTACCATTAAAATCAAAAAAGCACCTTTAGTTCTGTAAATAGTTAACTTTTTCATAGTGTTTCTGATTTATGTTCTTCCAATAATCCTTTTTCTTCAGCAGTTTCATGAATTGGAATAATAGGCAAATAGCGGAAAAGTATAGTCATAATTAATAATGCTGATGCTAATGTTCCAAAAGTAATAGTCCACTCCAAGGCAGAAGGAAAATAACTGTGCCATGATTTTGGTACTCCTTGAATAGGTAAAAAAGGACGCAATAAGGTTGGTGTTACAATTATATAACGTTTCCACCAAGCTCCAACAACAACCATAATACCGACTATAAATAACGGAATTGGTTTTCTACCACGTTTAAAAAGTAATACAATAATTGGAATAATTAATCCTCCAATAATAGCACCCCAAAACAATAGTGCATAATCTCCAACGAATAAATCATGTAAGTGATCCGCTTCTTCAGTAGTGGTTTTGTATGCAGGGACTAAATATTCATTCACATTGAAATACAAATAAACAAGGCACAATAAAACTAATAATTTACCCATTTTATCAAAATGCAAATCGGTAATATATTCTTCCAAATGATACACTTTTCTCAATACTGACATTACAACTACAACAGCACCAGAACCAGCAACAAATGCACCAGCAATAAAATATGGTCCAAAGTTAGAACTATCCCAACCTGGACGATAAGTTGTTGCAAAAAGCCAAGCTGTTACCGTGTGAATTCCAAAAGCAACTGGAATTATCAATACTGATAAAATACTAATAGATTTATTATAAATATCCGTTTGATGCTTATTTCCAACCCAATTTAAAGAAAGGTTTCCATAGATTTTACTTAATTTAGGTTTAGTAGCATAGTATTTTTTCATTATTGCAAAATCTGGTAATAATGGATAAAATAACAACATCAAACTGATAACTAAATACGTAGAAATAACCAAAACGTCCCAAATAATTGGTGACTGCAAACGACCATGTAGAAAAATATTATATATTCTCTCTGGACGTCCCATATCTATAATGATTGTAAGTCCAGCCATAATGATAGCTGCAACAGCAATAACCTCTGCAATTCTAGTTAGTGGAGTACTCCATGTAGCCCCTGACAAACGTAAGATTGCGGTTACCAAAGATCCAACCAGACTAATAGCCACAAAGAAAACGAAGTTTGAAATATAAACTCCCCATAGAGCATAATCTCTCATGTGCGTAATTGACAAACCTTTACTTATCTGTTGATAATAAGCAAAAAGTGCACAAGCAATAACAAACAATAAAAATCCTACCCAAATCTGTCCTAGCTTCCCAAACTTTTTAGGAGCTAAGTCTTCAACTAATTTATCATACTTATTCATGGCTATACATCTTTATGAACTGATTCAAATCCATTGAAGTTTTTCAATCCTTCTTCAAATTCACCTTCTCTTTCAACAGGAGGTAGATAATAAACACTTGGTTCAGTACCTAATCCTTCCATCAATCGATGTCCTGACCTGTCTTTTAACAGTTTACTTAATTTAAAAGTTTGACCACTACCATTCGTAACTGCATCTTCATACATGTCTCCAAAATGGAATACATCGTTTGGACATGCTTTTACACAAAATGGAAGTTCTCCTTTTACAATTTGATGAGGGCAGAAATCACATTTATCTACAGTTCCTTTAACACTTGGTTGACCACAGTAATCAGGTGTATATTCATCTGATTTTAATAAGGCCTTATCTTGTTTTGGTTCGCTCCAATTAAATACTCTAATAGAATAAGGACATGCTGCCATACAGAATCGACAACCAATACATCTCTCGTTATCAATTAATACAATTCCATCTTGACGTTTGAAAGTAGCATCAACTGGACAAACTTTTACACATGGTGGTTTGTCACAATGTTGGCACTGAGTAGGCATAAAATAGGGAGCTGTTTTTTCAGACTCTTGCATTTTGTAGACCTTTAACCAAGCGTTTTCACCAGTAATATAGTGCCCTTTGTTACAAGCATTTTGGCATTTTAACGCATTTTTACATTTAGCCAAATCTACAACCATAACAAACTTTTTACCAGGAAAACCAACTCTAGGATTATAATCTTTAGGTTTTAAAGAAACCTCTTGAACTTCAGATTTTGGTACTTGAATAAGATGACCATCGGTAGACATTAACTCTACAGTTTCGTCTGAAGATTTATAGCTATTAATAGCCTCTGCTGCAATAACAGTCCCTGCTGTAGCAAGCAATCCAAACTTAATTCCTATTTCAAAGAATTTGCGTTTTGAATTTGGTACATTCTCTTCCATAATACTATTTGTTTTTTAACCACCCTAAAAGCGATTTATTTGAAATGCTTTTTTCAACAACTTTAGCCTTATCAAGTACGCTTTTTTTCACCTTTACAACACTTCCATCTGGTTTTAATAGAATTTGATATTCATCATCTTCATCAGATTTAATTGTTGGTGTTTTACCGAAACTCAATAGAGGGAGGATTAAACCACTACCGAGTAGTGGTAAAAATCCTCTTCTACTAATTTGTTTTTTTTCTTCTTTATTAGAATTTTCCATAATAATAATAAATTACAGGTGCCAAAGTCTAGTAATGTTAAATCCAATCATGTATTTTCCGTCAAAGAAATTAGTTTGATTATTCAATACATTATATTGAGGGCTTAATGCTCTATAATTAGTTATTAACAATTGGAATACGTGAGAACCTGTAGAAAACTCAAATCCTGCACCCATACCTGGTTTTGATAAATTATGCTCATAATTTGTTACAGGTTGATTATAATCTAACAACAAAGCTGTGGTTGGATTAATTTTAATTCTACCTCCCAATCCTAAAGCAAACAAGTCACTTTTTATTGGAGCTTCAACATAATTGAAGTGAGAAAAGCTAGTTGTAAGTTGTAACGAGACGGTTCTGCTAAATCTTCTAGCAATAATCAATTCATTAAAGAATGACCATTTGTCTGAGCTATGAACAAAATTACTAGGTGGTCTTGCATCGTAAGTAGCATTTCCAAAATAAGTAAGACTGAATGGTGTTTTTCCATCTTTTGTTTGTCTGAATATAGCTCCTTTTAAGTTAAAATCTTGTAATCTGCTATCTTTAATAGTAGCAAAACCTACATTAATTCTATCTGTAATACCATAACTCAACTCTAATCTAATGTTAGCTGGAGCCCATAATCCTATCATATCATTAGAGCCTGGACCTGAGTTTACTATGCCAAATCTATG
>CANCFZ010000072.1 GCA_947377425.1 Flavobacteriaceae bacterium | reverse complement strand
CCTAGTGCTGTGTATTATCCAAAGATTGATGATAAAAATGGGCAAATGAATTTGTTTGATGGATAGCGATAGATTTTTAATATAAACCCGATTAGGAAACTAGTCGGTTTTTTTCTAACAAATCAACAACAACCGATACTCTCCATCCCTTTCAATAGGCGCTCTATGAATGCAAGGAGGCACTATTGGAGCTGAAAGAAACTAAAGCGATTGAAAAAAATGGGGAATTCAAAAAATTTTTATGTTGTTAGAAATACTCCATAAGCCATTTTACTTTATTAATCTAAACCCTCGCAGGGTTTAAAACCCTGCGAGGGTTAAGGATTAAAGTATAGATTATTAGGATTCGATAAGTACCTCTAAAATTTCATTTGTGTTTTGTTGCTGACTATGATAATAGATAAAATCTTCTTTATTACCATACAAATTTAAGACTTCATTTCTTTTAAGCAACGTTGGTTTTTCTGAAACAACTGATTCGAAGGAAGACCACGGATACAAGTTCATTTGTTTTACAAAGCCATGATGAACAGGATTATTATGGATATAAAAAATGAGTTTTTGAAAATAGCTTTCAGTAGTAACGAGTTTTCGTTCAAAGTTTTTTTCAAACAAACTCCCTGTTCGCTTATGTCTTTTGTTGATGGCTTGGGTATAAGCATTAAATAAATGAGAAAACTGTCTTGACGGCTCAATAACTTTTGGTTTTTCAGTGGTGCTGTAGGTTAAATCACTTTCATTAATTTCTGATTTATCTTTTATTCTAATCAAAATATGAAAATGATTTTTTAGCAAACACCAGGCATAGGTGTCGGCTATGGGCTCAATGTATTTGGCATATAAGCGAAGAAAATGATAGTAATTTTCATTTTCTAAAAATACATCTATACCATTATTACCACGATTGTAAATGTGGTAATAATTTCCGTGAAGAAGTGCTACTTTTTGTTCCATTAGTTATAGGCGTGTAATAAGTTGTTTTAGTTACTCTTGTAAGATTCGTAATTCTTTGTTTATCAGGAAAAAAGTGCAATATAATAAATTTTAATTATATCGAAAAACCCTCGCAGGGTTTATAATCCCGAGGGTTAAGGGTTTCTAACAAATCAACAACAACCGATATTCCCCATCCCTTTCAATAGGCGCTCTATGAATACAAGGAGGCACCTGTTGTGTTGGATGGTCTACCGCCAAGCGCCAAAGATGGCCTACTCCTAAATTAGTGGGTGTTGTATTGGGTTGCGCCTGATAATGCAAATCAAAATAATAGTCTTTCAAAAAGTCTTCAAATTCGGCTGCTGGTCCGTCATGAAGCGCTTTCAATTGTGCTCGAATTTCTGGAACTAGCATTTTGGGCAACGCGTCTTCATTGGCAATAATATCACTTGCCGTTCCGTGGTAGGTGCATAAAAAAGTATCGGTGGCAATGGGCGAACGGTCTACATGATAGGAATATACATCGGTAGCAATGAAATCAAAGGCATCATCACGTTCGTAACATTTAAGTAAATTAAGTACTGGAGCAGCTCCAAAATCGGTTAATAATTGCAAATCATTTAAGATTATTGCCCTAGCTGCATTGCCTTGTTCTGATAGTTGTAGTACCAATAGGTCGTTAGCTGTTACTTCGGTTACGTTTTCTTTTAATTGCAATTGGTCTACTAGCTCTTTAAAATCGCCTTCCAAATTTCGGTACCAGCACAGGGCATTCTTTTCGTCCTTAAAATCGGTACTAATAAGTTGCGAAAAAGTGGATACAATTCCAATTTGTTTGTGGGCAAAAAATGGGTGGCTCATAGTAGAAAATAATTACTTAATAGAATGCTGCTTCTTAAATCTTAAGTTCTTGTAATGTGCGTTAAAATTAAGTTTTTTTCTCTTAACTTTAACTCTCTGCTAAATTAGTATCTCTAAATCTAATAATCTACAATAGTTTTTTTTATGAAACTTTACCATTTGTAGAAGAAATTAAAACTCTTTTATTCTTTACTTTTGCAATAAAAAAAAAGAAATGGCTCGATTTGAAGAAAACGATTTACCAAAAGCAAAAATCAACGCAAGCTCATTAAGCAAAGCATTACTTATATTCAAATATGCAGATAATCACAAATGGAAATTCTATTTGGGATTGTTTTTTTTATTATTAACTGGCGGAACAGCATTGGCTTTTCCAAAGTTATTAGGAATGTTAGTTGATTGTGTTAACAACAAAGATTTGGTTAAAGCCAAAAATATAGCACTTGGGTTAATGGGGATTTTAATGTTACAATCCTTCTTTTCATTTTTTAGATTGTCATTGTTTATTAATTTCACCGAAAATACGCTGGCTAACATTCGATTGGCATTATACAGTAATTTAATAAAATTGCCAATGACATTTTTTTCTCAAAAAAGAGTTGGCGAATTAAACAGTAGAATTAGCTCTGATATTACTCAAATTCAAGATACTTTAACGTCTACCATTGCTGAATTTTTGCGTCAATTTATTTTAATTATTGGTGGAATTATTTTCTTGGCAACTATAAGTCCAAAGTTAACCTTGATGATGCTTTCAATAGTTCCTGTTGTAGCCGTTGCAGCTGTTATTTTTGGAAGATTTATTAGAAAATATTCTAAAAAAGTGCAAGATCAAGTTGCCGAAAGTCAAGTAATTGTTGAAGAAACATTGCAAGGAATTACCAATGTAAAAGCGTTTGCAAATGAATGGTACGAAATTGCACGATACAAAGGCAAGATTCAAGAAATTGTAAAAATTGCCATCAAAGGCGGACAATATCGAGGTTATTTTGCTTCGTTCATCATTTTTTGCTTGTTTGGTGCAATTGTTTCTGTAGTTTGGTATGGCGTAAGTTTGTGTATTAGTGGCGAAATAAAAGGAGTTGGCGAATTGATTTCTTTCGTTTTATATTCTACTTTTATTGGAGCTTCGTTTGGTGGAATTGCCGAATTATATGCTCAAATTCAGAAAGCCGTTGGAGCAACCGAACGAGTTTTTGAACTATTAGATGAAACTCCAGAAAAAATAAACTCCAATCAAAATCAATCTACTGAAAAGATTAAAGGAAACGTTACTTTCCAGAATGTTGCCTTTCATTATCCGTCACGTCCAGAAGTTCAGGTTTTAAAAGAAGTTAGTTTTACTGCCAATTTTGGTCAAAAGATTGCCATTGTTGGTCCGAGTGGTGCTGGCAAATCTACTATATCTTCCTTACTACTGCGTTTTTATGATATTGAAAGCGGACAAATTTTAATTGACGATAAAAACATCTACGATTATGATTTAGAAAATCTTCGTGGTAACATGAGTATTGTTCCGCAAGATGTGATTTTATTTGGCGGAAGCATTCGTGAAAACATTGCTTATGGAAAACCAAACGCAACCGAAGAAGAAATTATGATTGCTGCCAAACAAGCCAATGCATTGGATTTTGTAAATGGTTTTCCTGAAAAATTTGATACATTGGTTGGAGAACGTGGCATCAAACTTTCGGGCGGACAACGCCAACGAATTGCCATTGCTCGTGCCTTATTAAAAAACCCAAGCATCTTGATATTAGACGAAGCCACTTCGTCATTAGACAGTGAAAGTGAAAAACTAGTACAAGAAGCTTTAGAGAATTTGATGCAAGGAAGAACAAGCATTATCATTGCTCACAGGCTTTCAACCATTAGAAGTGCCGATGCTATTTTAGTACTAAACGATGGAAGAATTGCCGAAAAAGGAACACACAAAGAGCTATTAGAAATTGAAAATGGTATCTATAAAAACTTAAGTAACTTGCAGTTTAGTGAGTATTAGGAATAAAAAAACCGCAAATTAGCAAATAATCAAGCTGCTAATTTGCGGTTATTATCTAATAATCCGAAAATTTAATAATCTATTTCAAACTCTCTTTTCGTACTACTTTTCCGTTTTCAGTTTCTTTGAATTTTGGAACAAATAGGATTTCTTTTGGTCGTTCATATTTATCCAAACAATCAAAAATAGCTTTATCAATTTCAAACGAATCGCCTTCAATTACAAGAACAACTTTTTCGCCAAGTTCTGCATCTTCTTTAGAGGCAATAAAAAAGCGATGGTTGATTTTTCCATCCAATTTTTGTTCTACTTGCTCTGGCATTACTTTTACACCGCCACTATTGATTACATTATCCAATCTTCCTAAAAAGACAAATTGGTTTTCGTTTATCAGTTCAACCAAATCATTAGTTATTACTGTATCTTCTGCAATAATATGTGGCGCATGAATCACCAAACAGTTTCTGTCATCATAAGAAATTGTTACGTGTGGCAAAACGGTAAAAGCCTTCTCTCCTACTCGTTTGGCAGCAATATGAGTTATGGTTTCGGTCATGCCATAAGTTTCATAAACTTGGGTTGGCAATTTCATTAATTCTTTTTCTAACGAAGCGCTAATTCGTGCTCCGCCAACAATTAGTTTTTTTACATTTCGCAACTCTTTGAGTGAATTTTGAGCTTGCATCGGCACCATTGCTGCAAAATCATATTTATCTTCCAAACCTACCATTGGATGTGAACTTGGAGCGACATAATCTAAATCTAAACCAAGAATAATGGCGCGAATTAACATCATTTTTCCGGCAACATACTTCACTGGCAAACATTGCAATGCTCTGTTTCCGGATCGCAATTCAAAGAAATCACCAGTTGCCATTGCCGAATTGACCATTGCTTGTTTATCAACACGAATTACTTTTGGAATTCCGGTTGAACCCGAAGTTTGCATTTCGATATACGATTTACTGTCAAACCAATCTAACAGAAAATCGCCAACAGGTTTTTCAAAATCTTCACCTTCTTTTATAAAACTGTAAGCCACACGGCATAAATCTTCTTTATCTAAGTGAAAACCATTTAATTTAAAATGATTGTGTACGTTTTCATAAGTTGGATTAATCATGATATTCTGCGTTTAAATTAGTTGTATTTGTTATTTTTCCGGTCAACTTTTCTTTCCAATTCGTCCATTTGTATTTTTTTGCCAAACAAAACAATATAATTGGATATACAATTAACATCGATATAATCATTTCGTTTAATGTATCTGCTGAATTTTCCTTAGCCGATAATTTAAAAACGGCATCCGTTTGTAAAGCCGAATAATCGGATGTAATTAATAAAGCCGCCATCAAATTATTGCCAAGATGAAATCCTAATGACAATTCTAATCCTTCATCCATTAAAGTCATAATTCCGAGTAAAAATCCAGTTCCAATGTAAAATGCCATTACTCCATAACCCATTTCGGCAACTTCTGGATTTGCACTGTGAAACAATCCGAAAATAGTTGATGTTACAATTAACGGTACCCATCTGTTTTTGGCTAAAATGCCAACTTGCTGCATTAAATATCCTCTAAATAAATATTCTTCAAAGCCAATTTGAAAAGGAAATAAAACTATACTAATTGCAAATAATAGTAAAAACTTTATTGGATGAAAATTCCAAATAATATTCGAATTGTCATTGTAATAGGAAATACCAAAAGTAACTAGTGTTAAAAAAACAATCAACCCAAATGAAAAGAAAATCCTTTTGAAATCAACACTTTTTCTAGAAGTCGTTAACGAAAGTATAGTGCGCTGGTGCAATGTATAAACCAATGTAAAAAGCAAACCTAAAAGCAATACAAATGGCAACAAATTAACAAGCAAGGCTACTGTTTTTGGCATTTCATTCATCATATCATAAGAGCTCTCTATGGTTTCTTTAGGCAAAACTAAAAAAACAATAAAATTCAGAATAAAAATACCGGTTGACAGTAATGTGGTTATTAAAACCCTCCAACCTTCATTATTTCCTTTATAGGCTTGTTCAATAAACATAAATTATTTTTAAATTTTGTAAATCACAAATACTACATTTGTTTCGACTAAAATACTATAAATATTACAGAAAACAGAACATTATTCAAAAAATATATGATTACAATTTATCACAATCCACGTTGCGGAAAATCGAGAGAATGTTTGGCATTTTTAGAAACTTCTAATCAACAAGTTGAAGTTATAAAATATCTTGAAACACCCTTAAATTTCAATGAATTAACCGAAATTATTAGAAAACTTAAAATAGAACCAATTGCATTAATTAGAACCAAAGAAGCTATTTGGATTGACAATTTTAAAGGAAAAACGTTATCCGATAAAGAAATTATTCAATCTATGGTTGATTATCCTATTTTGATGGAGCGACCAATTGCTGTTTATGGTGAAAAAGCAATAATAGCAAGACCTTTGGAGCGAATTAATGAAATCCTTTAACGTTTCTTCTATACTTTTAACAAACCTTTGTGATTTGATAGTTAAACGAATGTTTAATTTTGTAGTCTTATTGGAAGTATGAAAAATAATCACCTTATCATGAAAAAAATTAAATTCTTTTTGACGCTAGCTTTACTATTGAGTACATTATTAAACTATTCTCAACAAAAACCAGAAGTCAAAAAAGTAAAAATTACAGGTAAAATAGTTGAAAAAGGAACTAATCAACCACTTGAATACAGTACAATATCATTTGTAAATACAACAACAAACAAAATCACTTCAGGAGGAATTACGGATAGTAAAGGAGAATTTAATTTTGATGCAACACCAGGTAATTATAACATTAAAGTTGAATTTATTTCATTTAAACCAACCGAACTAAAAAACAAAACAATAACTACCGATACCAATTTAGGAAGTATTGCATTGCAACCAGATGCTACACAACTTAATGAAGTAGTTATAAAATCTGAAAAATCTACAGTAGAGATTAAATTAGATAAGAAAGTATATAATGTAGGTCAAGACATGACCGTTAAAGGTGGAACTGCAAGCGATGTTTTAGACAATGTTCCTTCTGTAACCGTTGATGGCGATGGAAATGTAAGTTTAAGAGGAAATGATAATGTAAAAATTCTTATTGATGGCAAACCTTCAAATGCTGTAAATGTTGCCAGTGCTCTTAAATCTATTTCGGCAGATGCTTTAGACAAAATTGAAGTGATTACCAATCCATCAGCACGTTATGATGCAGAAGGTGGTGGTGGTATCATAAACATTGTTCTTAAAAAAGGAAAAAACAAAGGAATTAACGGAACCTTTATTGCTACTGTTGGTAATCCAAAAAACTATAGCACATCTGGAACTATAAATTTTAAAAGTGACAATTTTAATATCTTTTCTACAATTGGATATAATGATAGTAAAGCACCGGGAATGTCATTAACCGATTCCGATTATTTGAATCCGGATGGAAGTATTTATAAAACTATAAATGAAAGAGTAAGTAGATCGTCTGGAAGAAAAGGATATAATTATAATTTTGGAGTAGATTGGTTTTTAGATAAAACATTGACTTGGACAAATGCTTTTTCTTATAGAAAAAATGATGGTTCTAGCCCAATAAACGATGTTATTTATAATTATGAACCCAACAATAATTTTGTTTCAAATAGGTTTAATGATCAATTTACTTATACTAATGACATTGAATATTCGACAAATTTCACCAAAAAATTCAAAAAAGACGGACATAAACTTACGGTTGACGGTACGGTTTCTAGAAATCTTGACAATGATTTTTCAACCATTACAGATTCTTATACAGGAGCAACCAGCTTAACTTCAATTGAAGCGGCAAAAAATTATCAAACACAAAATAGAACATTACTTCAAACAGATTATGTATTACCAATTGGTAAAAATGGTCAATTTGAAGCTGGTTACAAAGGTAACTTTAATGAATTAGTTACTGATTTTAGAGTTGGAAGTGTTGATAATGCTGGAAATTATACACCTTACCAAAACTTTACAAACGTTTTTGATTATAAAGAAAAGATAAACGCACTTTATTCTCAGTTTGGTTCAAAAATCAATAAGTTTTCTTATTTATTAGGATTAAGATATGAAAATTCTAATATTGAAAGCAAGTTGTTATTGACTGATTTTTATAAAAATAAAAAGTACGATAACTTCTTTCCTAGCGCATTTTTAACCTATCAAATTTCTGACCAAAGCACTATTTCGATTAACTATAGTAAAAGAATAGAACGTCCTAGAAATAGATTTATCATGCCTTTTCCAAACAATTATACTAGTAATATTAATTTATTTATTGGAAATCCCGATTTGAATCCTTCCTATACTGACGCATTAGATTTTGGTTATATGAATAAATTCAAAAAAGTAACTTTGACCACATCAGTATATTATAACAAAACCAAAAATCCATTTCAATTTGTAAAACGTCCAACAGGAGATTATGTAAATACAACTGTAAATGGTTTACCTGTTTCAACACCTGTATACCTTTCAACATCTGTAAACTTAGATTCTGATAATCGTTATGGATTAGAATTCAACATTAATTACTCTCCGTTCAAATGGTGGCGATTAAATGGTAATTTCAACTTCTTTAAAAGTACTGTTGTTGGAAACTACCAATATACTATGACTGGATCAACAGATGTAATCAGTCAAGAAGTAAATAAAGCTTCATCAAGTTGGTTTACACGAGTTTCCTCTAAAGTAACGTTGCCATACAAAATTGATTGGCAAACCAATGCAACTTACAATGCGCCGCAAAACAATTTTCAAGGGAAAAGTTTAGGAGTATTTGCTGCTAATTTAGCGTTTAGCAAAGATGTATTAAAAGATAAAGCAACAATATCATTAAATGTTAATGATGTATTCAACTCACGAAAAAGAATTATGCAGTCTAATTTACCAACATTAAGTTCTTATAGCGAAATGCAATTCAGACAAAGACAAATTAATTTATCGTTTACTTATAGATTCAATAAAGTAAAAAGCGACAAAGAAAAACAACCTAAAAAAGATGGTGAAGGTGATAGCGGAGATTTTGCTGGATAAAATTACCAAATAGTTTCAATAAAAAAGCCTCGAAAAATTTTCGAGGCTTTTTTATTTTGAAGCTAAACTAATTAAGCTTGCTCTAATGCTTTTTTTTCTTTTCTTTCTCTTAAAAGTTCTCTTGTTGCACCAAATATCCAATAGAATACAAAGTTAATCAAGAACATCATTAACCAAAAACCAATAGTTAAAATGGTTAAAAACAATAAGAAACCTAAATATTGTGCGAATGTAAACATATCTTTTGGAATTTTTTCTTAATAAATATAGGTCAAAGATAATTCATATATTTTATTCTACAAATAAAACGTTGCAAATTATTAACATCGTTGTAAACAATTAATACCATTTCTTTTTCTTGAAATAATAAATCATTGCAAGAAGCAAAACAAGCATCAATCCCATGATGACAAAATAGCCATACTTCCACTCTAGTTCGGGCATGAATTTGAAATTCATTCCATAAACACCAACAATAAAAGTCAGTGGCATAAAGAAAACCGAAACAACTGTCAAGGTTTTCATTACCTCATTCATCTTATGACTTTGCGTTGAAAAAAAGAAATTAGAAGCACTATCTAAAGTGGTTAAATCATATTCTATTTGCTCCAAAAGTTCCAAGCATTTTTGATGTAATCGTTCAAAAAATGTGAAATTATTGGGTTCAATAGCGTCAAAAACATTGTCGTCTTTTATACTTTTAATAGAATACAAAGAATCGCGTAACGGAATTATTGAACGCTTCAAGAAATTGTAATTATCCCGATGTTTTTCAATTTGTTCTAAAATAGATAAATCAGTGCTATGCTTAGACAAATTTATCAATTCTTCTACTTTATCTTCTTCATTTTCAATCGTTATATAGAAGTTTTCCATTATTGCATCTAACAGTAAAAACAAAAGATAATCTGCTTTTTTAGTACGGACAATTCCAGAATGAGTTCTAATACGTTCACGAATATGTGTAAAAAAATCACTCCTTTTTTCTTGAAATGAAACCAAAATTCCGTTTTTCAACAAGAAACTAATTTGTTCTACATTGATATTATTAGAATCGACTTCGGGCAATAATGATTTGATATTAAAGAATAATGTGTCGTGATATTCATCTAACTTAGTTCGTTTTGTTGTGTTCAAAATATCCGAAAGCATAAAATTATCAACGTTTAAATAATTGCCAATTTCTTTTATAAAATCGGGATCATTCAATCCGTGAACATTTAACCAATTGACTTTAGTATA
>CANCFZ010000071.1 GCA_947377425.1 Flavobacteriaceae bacterium | reverse complement strand
TTTATACTCATAATATTGATGTTTTGTAATTGTAAATAGATTGTAAATCTACTATTAATATCTAAAATTCCAAATGATAAATTCCAAAATCTAAATTTTCTATTTTAAACTTTAATATTTGGGCTTCATGTTGTGTTTTTATAAAAATTGTTTGAATTTTGTAATTTTTAATTTGAAAAGTGTTAAAATTAAATTGAAAAATAGTTTTAATTTGCCCTAAAATTTAAACATGACTAAGAAAATACTAACCTTAATTATACTTTTTTATTGTACTACTATTTCTTTTGCTCAAGAAAAAAAAGCTGTAAATGATACTATTACTATTAAAAATGGTATAACAGTTACTAATAATGGAGTTTCTGTTATTCCCACATTTTCATTAGGAAAACCTGCTGCAATTTTTGATTTATCCATCGCAAAGAATCGATTTAGCTTTGATCCACAATTTAGATTTGCCATTGAAAATGTAAAACCATGGTCGTTTGTTTTTTGGATGCGATATAAATTAATGGATTCAAAAAAATTCAAAATCGGCATCGGTGCGCATCCTGCCTTTGTTTTTCAAACTACTCCAGTTATTACAAATGGAATTTCTAATGACCTAATTACAACTAAACGTTTTTTTGCAGGAGAATTAGTCCCAACATACACAATTAGCAAAAAAGTAAGTATTGGATTGTATTATTTATGCTCTCATGGAGTTGCAGATGCAACTAGAAACACCAATTTCATAAGTGTAAATGGCTATTTTTCAAACATTAAGCTTTTGCATAACTACAATTTAAAAATTGTACCTCAAATCTATTATCTAAAAATGGATTCAAACGATGGTTTTTATTCTGGCTCGACTATCACTTTAGTAAAAAACAAAATCCCTTTATTAATTTCTTCAACGATAAATAAAAAAATAAATTCAACTATTCCTAGCAAAGATTTTTTATGGAATTTGAGTTTAACTTATTCATTTGGAGGAAAATATACATTGCAAAAACAAAAATAATTTAAGAATGTCACTTTGCGTTTGAATTTAGTAATTTTGTTAAATGGACAAAATAGAAACTTTACAAGATTTTTATACTAAAAAGCTCAATTGGCTACCCGATTCGATAAGAAATGAAATTGGGCATTTTAATGTTTTCCCGTTAGAACCTTATGTAGAAGGTGAATCTAAACCTTTGCCTTACAAACGACGTGATTTTTATAAAATAGTTTTAATATTTGGAAGCTGTAAGTTTCATTATGCCGATAAAACTGAGGGAATCAAGAAACATGGATTAACTTTTTCAAACCCATTAATTCCATATACCTATGAACATTTGGACAACATTCGTGAAGGTGTTTTTTGTATTTTTAACCATCATTTTTTTAGCAAATTTGGTGATTTAGGTCAGTATGAGGTTTTTCAACCCAACGGAAATCATTTGTTTGAATTGAATGACGATGAGTTTGCTTGTGCTCAAATTTTATTTAAAAAAATGCAAGAAGAAATCAATTCAGATTACATTCATAAATATGATTCTTTGAGAAATCTAGTATTTGAATTGTTACATTTAGCTATGAAATCTCAGCCATCGACAAAATTTGTAAGTCATCCGATGAATGCTTCACAACGAATATCAACTTTGTTTTTTGAGCTTTTAGAACGTCAATTTCCTATTGATGAAAACCACAAAAAAGTAAGTTTCAGAGCGGCATCCGACTTTGCCAATCAATTAAATGTTCATGTTAATCACTTGAATCGAGCAGTTAAAGAAACTACAAAAAAAACTACTTCTCAAATAATTGCAGAGCGCATTTTGCAAGAGTCAAAAATTCTTTTGAAACACAGCAGATGGAATATTTCTGAAATTGCATATTCATTAGGATTTACTGAAGTTACTCATTTTAATAATTTTTTTAAAAAACACATGCAACTGAGTCCATTAAAATATAGAAATATTTGATTTTTTTATTTTTGTTTAGCGCTAATAGCTTCTTCGGCCAATTCTAAAACTGCATTGAATTGTTCTTCTTTTGTTAAATATGAATTGTCAATTTCTATAGCATCATCTGCAATTACTAAAGGAGAATCATCTCTGTGAGTATCAATATAATCGCGCTCTTGAACGTTTGTTAGAATTTCTTCATAAGTAACGGAATCACCTTTAGCTTGGAGTTCATCAAATCTTCGTTGTGCTCTAGTTTCTGGGCTTGCTGTCATAAATATCTTTAACTCAGCATCAGGAAAAACTACAGTTCCAATGTCACGCCCGTCCATTACGATTCCTTTGTTTTTGCCCATTTCTTGTTGCTGTTCAACTAGTTTTGAACGAATTTCAGAAACTTCGGCTACTTTGCTAACAAAATTAGAAACTTCAATAGTTCTAATCTCTTTTTCAATATTTATTGTATTCAAATACATTTCTGCAAAGCCTAAATCAGCATTGAATTCAAAATAAAGTTTAATGCTTGGCAAACTATTAATCAATGTTTCTTTATCAAAAAAATCTTTAGTAATGTAACCATTTTGCATTGCAAAGAATGTTATAGCACGATACATTGCGCCTGTATCTACATAAGCATAACCTAAGTGTTTTGCTAGTTGTTTGGCTAAAGTACTTTTCCCTGTTGATGAATATCCGTCGATTGCAATAGTAATGTTGTTCAAAATATATGTTTGTTAATAGTATAAGTTTAATCGTTAAAATTAATCGTTAGCCCAAAAAGGCTTGTGTTTCCAGCTAATGAATATCTTGAGTGCGAATAATTGAATTTCAATTTTCCCATTTTTAACCCAAATCCTAATGAAATTCCAGAGAAGTTTCTTTGGTCTACTACTTTTAATTCTTCGGCTCTTCTAAAATTATATCCAAATCTTAAATTAAATGATTTTTTAGGAAATAATTCCACTCCAAAAACTACATGGCGTAACGCATTACTCATAAATCCAACTTTCTCTTGAGTAGCAGAACCATCAATACTTCCAACAGCTCTATTTGGATTTGAAAACCCAATATTCCATTGTTGCAAATTTTCTAAAGTTAAATGCCAACGAATTGGAACATTTTCAACTTCTTGAGATACGCCTGCCAAAACTTCTAACGGTAATTTTTCTTGTGTTCCTGAATAAGTTGTAATTTGAGTTCCTATATTTCTAACTACTAAAGCCCAATTAACATCATTTCTTTCATCGATAAACAAAGCTCCTAAATCAACTGCTCCTCCATAAGAGGTGTAACTTTCTAAAGTTGAGGAAATTAGTTTAGCATTAGCTCCAAGATAAAAATTTGTAAACGGAACATTGTATGAATATCCTAATGAAAGTGCCATTTCACTTCCTGTAAAAGATGCTGTTTGATTTCCATTTTCATCATACCCCTCAAACTTACCATAGTTTACATAGTTCACGCCAGCATGAAATGTTTGTAAATGTCGATCATAAGTATACGCATAAGCTGCTGTTCCATAAGTAACTGCACCTAAATAATTTCCATAATTTATTGCAAGATGATTATCCATTTCTGGATTGATAGTTGCCGGATTAAAATGGGCTTGATTTACATCATCATCAAAGATAGTAATCACCTTTCCGCCAAGTGCTGCTTGTCGTGGTGAAGTTACCATATTAAGAAATTGATATACAGACTTACCTCCTATTTGACCGTGACTTACAGTACAAAAAAGTATTAAAATGGAGATAAATAGTTTTTTAAACATACAAAAAATAGCAATTTACTTAACTTATAACGGAAATGCGAAGATATTATTTTTAAAGTTAAAGAAAAAGTAAAAATAAAAAAGGCATGAGAGATAAATTCACATGCCTTTTATAAAAAAAATTTAACTTTTAGTCGATAACTTTTGCATTTTTTACTTTATCTTTTGTTAAAGCAATATTAATAACTTCACTCATTTCTTTAACATAGTGAAAAGTTAAACCTTCAAGATAATTTGCTTTAATTTCTTCAATATCACTTTTGTTTTCGTGGCAAAGAATAATTTCTTTGATATTTGCTCTTTTAGCTGCAAGGATTTTTTCTTTAATTCCTCCAACTGGCAATACTTTTCCGCGCAAAGTAATTTCGCCTGTCATTGCCAATCCTTTTTTGATTTTACGTTGCGTTAATAACGAAACTAAAGAAGTTAACATTGCAATTCCGGCACTTGGTCCATCTTTTGGAGTTGCACCTTCTGGTACATGTAAGTGAATATTATATTTACCTAAAACATCTTGATTTAATCCAAAAAGTTCTGAGTTTGCTTTAATATATTCTAACGCAATTGTTGCAGATTCTTTCATTACAACACCTAAATTTCCCGTTAAAGTAAGGATTCCCTTTCCTTTGGAAACCAATGATTCAATAAACAAAATATCTCCACCCACAGAAGTCCAAGCTAAGCCTGTTACAACGCCAGCAACATCATTCCCTTCGGCTTTATCACGTTCTAATTTTGGCGAACCTAAAACTTTTACAATATCTTCAATTGTTACTTTTTTATTGTATTCTTCTTCCATCGCAACCGATTTTGCTGCATTTCTAATAACCTGAGCAATCTTTTGTTCTAAGCTTCTTACACCAGATTCACGAGTATATCCTTCTACAATTTTTTCCAATTCCTTTTTACCAATTGATAAATTTTTAGATGTTAATCCGTGTTCTTTCAATTGTTTTGGAAATAAATGTTGGCGCGCAATTTCTACTTTTTCTTCGGTTGTATATCCAGACATTTTAATTACTTCCATTCTGTCTTTCAATGCAGGTTGAATAGTTGACATTGTATTGGAAGTTGCAATAAACATCACTTTAGATAAATCATAACCCATTTCAAGGAAATTATCATAAAAAGCATTGTTTTGTTCTGGATCTAAGACCTCTAATAAAGCAGATGATGGATCGCCTTGATTACTTACTGAAAGTTTGTCAATTTCATCTAAAATAAAAACGGGATTTGATGTTTGAGCTTTTTTAATACTTTGAATTATCCTTCCTGGCATAGCACCAATATAGGTTTTTCTATGCCCACGAATCTCGGCTTCATCGCGTAATCCTCCTAATGAAATTCTAACATATTCTCTTCCTAAAGCTTCTGCAACCGATTTCCCAATAGATGTTTTACCAACTCCAGGAGGTCCGGTTAAACAGATGATTGGAGATTTCATATCATTACGCAATTTCAAAACTGCTAAATGTTCAATCATACGTTTTTTAACATCTTCCAATCCAAAGTGGTCTCGGTCTAAAACTTTTTGAGCATGTTTTAAATCAAAATTATCTTTAGAAAACTTCTCCCAAGGCAAATCCAAAAATAAATCTAAATAGTTTCTTTGAATTCCAAAATCAGGAGCTTGCGGATTCATGCGCTGCATTTTTGAAAATTCTTTTTCAAAATGTTTTTGCGTTTTTTCGTCCCATTTTTTAGTTTTAGCCCTAGTTCGCATTTCTTCAAATTCTTGCTCATTAGAAACTCCACCCAATTCTTCTTGGATAGTTTTCATTTGTTGGTGCAAGAAATATTCACGTTGTTGTTGGTCTAAATCGAAACGAACTTTAGATTGAATATCGTTTTTAAGTTCTAATTTTTGCAACTCAACATTCATGTATCGCAAGGTTTCTAAAGCTCTCTCTTTAAGAATACTCATTGCTAATAAATTTTGCTTTTCTTCAACAGAAAGATTCATGTTGGAAGAAACAAAATTGATAAGAAACGATTGACTTTCAATATTTTTGATTGCAAAAGTCGCTTCGGTTGGAATGTTTGGACTTTCTCTTATTATTTGAATTGATAATTCTCTGATAGAATCAACAATTGCACTGAATTCCGAATCGTGTTTTCCTGGTCTTTTTTCAGAAACTTCTTTGATAGTTGCCTTTAGATAAGGGCTTTCTGAAATAACTGTATCTATTTCAAAACGTTTTTTCCCTTGAAGAATTACAGTTATATTTCCGTCAGGCATTTTTAATACCCGAAGAATTCTTGCTACAGTTCCAACTTGATAAATATCGGCATTGGTTGGATCTTCATCCTCTTCATTTCTTTGAGTTACAACTCCAATTATTTTATCTCCAGCATTAGCTTCATTAATTAACTTAATGGATTTATCTCTACCTGCCGTAATCGGAATTACAACTCCTGGAAATAAAACGGTGTTGCGTAAAGGTAAAATAGGCAAAAAAGCTGGCAATTCTTCATTAGCCATTTCTTCTTCATCTTCTGGTGTTAAAAGCGGAATTAACTCAGCTTCGTTATCGAATTCTTGCAATGACAAATTGTCAATGGCGATTATTTTATGGTTTGACATAGTATAAATTAAGTCAATATGACATTTAGAGGATTATAAATCTATTACAAATATAGGTTTTGAGTTATTATAATAAAATTAAAATCGATGTAATACACCGAAATTATGCCAAAAATAAGGTATCGTGTACTTTGTCGACGGCTTTGGTTAATAAACAATGAATATGCCACAAAAAAAATCCGCCATTTTCGACGGATTTATATGACTTTTTATATTTTAAATTAAAATAATGAATATGTTGTCAAATCAAGACCATCACCTGTTGGAACATTATTTTGATCATAATCTACTGATTTAATCCATCCAATATTTTTAGCAAACCAATCAAATGAATATGATCCACTATCGTCAGTAGTTTTAGTTTTAATAACATTAGTATAAGTTGTTGATCCAACAGTAACAGTCAAATCTCTTGCTATCATTGTTATAATATAAGTAGCTGGCTGTACTGCTGTTGTAGATGTTCCCATAAAAGTAGTAGTAACATTTGTATTAACAGTTTGAGTAAAAGATTCACCTACATTCAAATAATCTTTAAGAATAATTAATTCAAATGGTTCAATTGTAATTCCAGGTGAAGTGGCAGTAGCGGTAGAGTGAACATAGGTTCTTTGGAAATAATCTCCGTTAAGCTTTCTCAAGTGTACTGTAACATCCGATTCTGTAATTAAAGGATTGTCTAACGATGTAATGGCATGATTTAATCTATAATAAGTCTTTCCATCAATACTTTCGATTGCATTAATTTTGTAATCTTTAATTGTTGTCGCATTATAAATTTGATAATTCCAAACATTATTTAATGCTAAAGGTAAATAATCTCCAGAAGATGTTCCGCTAGTACCATTTGTTCCATTATTTGTTGAGTTATTATTGGCCGCAATTTGAGCAGCCAAAGTAGGATCTACAGGTTCATCAGAACATGATACCATTAAGAATATAGAGAAAATAAAGATAATTGATGCTGCTAATTTTTGTTTGTTCATGATTTTGTAATTATTTTGTTCAAATATAATTATTTTTTGAATACCAATTTATTTTTTTGGAACTCTGGTTAATAGAATTAATCCAATTACAAAGAAGACTCCTAAAAATACAATTGCATTTCTCATGGAGCCTGTAATTAAATCTATTGTTCCATAAATTGTCATACCGATAACGATTCCAACCTTTTCAGTTACATCATAAAAACTAAAAAATGAAGCTGTATCTTCTGTTTCTGGTAAGAATTTTGAATAGGTTGAACGCGCAATAGACTGAATTCCACCCATAACCAACCCAACAAATCCCGCAGTTGCATAAAACTCAACTGGAGTATGGACAAAATAAGCAAAAGCACAAAGTACTGCCCAAATACCATTTAAAAAAATCAAGGTATTTATATTTCCATATTTCTCAGAAAGTCTTGAGGTAATAACAGCGCCAACAACAGCTACTAATTGAATTAAAAGAATGCTAATTATCAATCCCATTGTTTTATCATCTGAACCCCATTCAATTTCTGTAGCGCCAAAATAAGTTGCTACTAACATAACTGTTTGAACTGCCATTATAAAAACAAAATAGCTGTATAAATATCTTTTTAATCGTAAGTTAGATTGCAATTGTTTCCAAACTAAACTGAGTTCGTGAAATCCTTTAAAAATAAAATCTCTTGTTAATGGAACATTATTTCTATTTCCTTTAGGCAAATAATAATAGGTAATATGACTAAATCCTATCCACCAAACCCCAACCATTATAAATGATATTTTCATAGCCATTTTAGGAGTTTCTATACAAAAAGTATGTGGAAAAATTACCATTAATAAATTAATTACTAACAAAATAGTACTTCCTATATAACCCATTGAAAATCCTCGAGCACTCACTCTATCTTGTTGTTCTGGGAAAGCAATATCCGGCAAATACGAATTATAAAAAACTAAACTGGACCAAAATCCTATTAATCCAAAGAAATAAGCCGTATAACTCCAAAATAAATTATCTACATCAAACCAATAAAGGCAAATACATGAAAGTCCGCCTAAATAGCAAAAGAATCGCATAAAGGCTTTTTTGTTTCCTAAATAATCTGAAATTCCTGATAATATTGGAGAACAAATTGCTACAATTAAAAATGCAAAAGCTGTCACAAAGCTAATCATTGCTGTGTCTTTAATGTGAGCACCAAATAAAACAACGTAGTTTCTTCCGCTATCTTTAAAAATCATTTCATAAAAAATTGGAAAAACTGCCGAGGCTATTACTAAGCTATAAACGGAGTTTGCCCAGTCATAAAATGCCCAAGCATTAAGTAATTTAGGATGTCCTTTTGGTAAGTTTGGCATGAGTTATATTTTTTTATAAATAAAAAAGCTGTCAAATAATTTTGACAGCTTCAAATATACTCTTTTTTTAGAATTACACTATTTATTTGAAAATCACTCCAAATTTAGCAGCTTCTGCTTTGGCTTGAGGAACTAGTTCTTTCAATTGTGCAATTCTAGTTGCATCTGATGGATGGGTACTCATAAATTCCGGTGGTGCTTTTCCTCCGGTATTTGCAGACATTCTTTCCCAAAATATAATTGCTTGATCCGGATTGTATCCAGCTATAGCCATTAAAGTTAATCCTATTTTATCAGCTTCACTTTCGTGACTTCTACTAAATGGCAAAACACCTCCATATTGTGTTACAGCTCCATAAGCAGTCATCGCTATTTGTTGGGTTTGCTGACTTTTCGTACCAACAAGAGCTGCTGTTCCTGCTGCGCCAAGTTGCTGAATCATTTCGGCACTCATACGTTGTTGTCCGTGATTTGCTAAAGCATGAGAAACTTCGTGACCTAAAACTGTTGCTAAACCAGCTTCATCTTTAGTAATTGGCAAAATTCCAGAATAGACTACAATTTTTCCTCCTGGCATACACCAAGCATTTACCTCTTTGCTATCAACTAATTTATATTCCCATTGATAATCTGCTAAATAACCAGCTTGTCCATTGGCACTTAACCAACGTTCTGCTGCAACTTTTATTTTTGTACCAACTGTTTCTACTTTTTTTGCATCTGCAGTACCAACAATAACTTTGTTTTCAGATAAAAACTGACCATATTGTTGAAAAGCAGAAGGTAAAATTTCAGAATTAGGAACCAATGCCAAAGTATTTTTACCTGTAAAAGGGTTTTTAGCACACGATATGGCCAAAGCAACTACACTTAATACTAGTAATAAAGGTGATTTTTTCATAATCTGAATTTTAGATAAAAAATTAAATTTTATTCTCCAAAAATATGCAATTCGGTAAAGTCTTTGTCAATCTGTAGTGAATTTTCTACAAAATTTATGCTATCTAAAGAGACTATTTCATTATCAATTTCAATTTCTTTAATTTTAAAAGGCAATCCTTTAAGATCCATTTTTATAGTTAGATAATTGGTTTCAAAAGTACCTTCTTTGTGTTGAGTAATTAAAAGTTCTTTTTCTTTTCCATTTAAAGAGAACGTTTTATAACTATATCTTCCTTTATTATAATCGTAACCATCTTGTGCATCTTCATATACAAATGACTTTTCTTTTCCTAATTTATAATATACATCCAACGATAATTTAGGTGATTCTATTTGACCAACATACTGTTGAACAGGATATTTAGGAATAATAGCACCCTCTTTTACAAAAATTGGAATTTGATCAAAATCAGTAGCTACCCATAATTCTTTTTTACCTTTTACTAATTCATTTGTCCAGAAATTATACCAGTTTCCATGTGGTAAATACATTCTTCTTCCAAGAGCATTAGGTTCTAAAATTGGGCAAACTAATATTTGATTTCCAAAGATAAATTCGTCTGTTCTGTAATGCGTTTGAGCATCATTTTGGTCAAAATATACTAATGGTTTCAACATTGGAACACCATCATTTACATATTGCCAAAACATAGTATATAAATAAGGAAGCAATTGATAGCGCAATTCCACGAATTTTCTAGTAATATCAATTACTTCGTCACCAAAACTCCAAGGTTCTTGTTCGCCGTGATGTCCTGATGAGTGTGTTCTACAAAATGGATGAAAAACACCTAATTGAATCCAACGCGCATATAGTTCTGCTGTTGGTTGTTCGGCAAATCCACCAATATCAGAACCTGTGAATCCCATTCCTGAAATAGACATACGTTGCATTTGAACGTTGGCAACCCACAAATGTTCCCATGTTGCTACGTTATCACCTGTCCAAGAGGACGTATATCGTTGTGC
>CANCFZ010000070.1 GCA_947377425.1 Flavobacteriaceae bacterium | reverse complement strand
AAATTATGAGAAAAAAATTATTTTTCAGCTTTGTATTTACACTACTTTTTAGTTTTGTAAGTATATATGCCCAAGACTGTAATTCAGGTTTTAAAACCTTTACAAATGGAGGTTGGGGAACACAATGTAATGGAGGAAATGCAGGTTGTTATCGTGATGCTAATTTTGCGGCAGCATTTCCTAATGGTTTAACTATTGGTTGTGGTAACAATACTTTGTCTCTTACGTCATCATTAGCTGTTCAAGCTTTTTTGCCATCGGGATCTACACCGAGAGCATTAGATGCTGGTAATATGGTTAATCCAGGAGGAAGCTATAGTAATGTTTTAGCAGCACAATTAGTAGCAGTAAGTTTAGCAGTAGGTTTTGACGCTTATGACGCTAACTTCGCAACAAATCCGGATAATTTTTCTAATTTAATTATTGCTAATGGAACTTTTTCAGGAATGACGGTTGGCACTTTTTTACAATTAGCTAATCAAACAATTGGAGGTTGCTCTACAGGATATTCATTATTGGATTTCAATGCAACAGCAACAGCAATTAATGAAAATTATGATAACGGAACAGCTAATAATGGATACTTAATATGTAATACATTGAGATTGTATTCAATTACTGTAGATCATCAGGTTAATTGTTATGGTTATTTGAATGGTCAAGTTACGGTTTCAATCTCAGGAGGAAATGCACCTTATACCTATTCATTAAATTCAGGTCAAAATTCAGGTAGTATTAATGATTTATCATACGTTTTCACTGGATTAGCCGCTGGTAATTATACAGTAACGGTAACAGATGCTCACGGAATTACGGCATCTGGAAACACTACTTTTACAGTTTCTCAGCCTACACAAATTGTTGTTTCATCTTCTGCAACTGATGTTAGTTGTTTTGGGGGCTCTAATGGAGCTGCTTCAATAAATAATATCTCTGGTGGACAAGCACCATACTCTATTTTATGGTCAAATGGTGATACAACCAATACTCTAACAGGATTAGCAGCAGGAACTTATCAAGGTGTAATTACAGATAGTTTAGGTTGTACAATGCCTTATGCTGTAGTAGTTGGACAACCAACAGTTTTATCAGCATCAGCATCAGTTGTTAATGTATCTTGTTTTGGCGGAAATAATGGTAGCGCTACTGTAAATTCAACAGGAGGAACTACACCTTATACTATTCTTTGGGATAATGGAAGTACTACGTTTACAAGAGGAGGTTTATCTGCTAATGTAGTTTATACAGCCGTAGTAACCGATGCACACGGATGTCAAACGAATGTTTCAACATCTGTAACGCAACCAGCTAATTTGGCTCTTTCTATAGTTAAAACTGATGTTACTTGTTATGGAGGATTCGGAACTGCTAGTGCAAATGTTACTGGAGGAACTGCTCCTTATACTTATAGTTGGAATACTAATCCTGTTCAAAATTCACAAATTGCTGGACTTCAAGTTGGAACTTGGACTGTAACAGTTACAGACGCAAACGGATGTTCAATTTCAGGAAATGTTACATTAATTTTATTAACATGCGAAGGTTTTACAACTGTTACTCAAGGTGGTTATGGTGCTAAATGTTCAGGAAACAATTGGGGATGTTATTTAAAAAATAATTTTGCCGCGGCTTTCCCAACAGGATTAACAATTGGTTCAGGTTCAAGATTTATTAAATTTACCTCTGGAGCTGCAGTTCAAGCATTTTTACCTTCTGGAACTACTGCAAGAGCATTAAATGCTGGGACTTTAACAAATCCTACTATAAAATCTTATAGCAATGTGCTAGCTGGTCAAGCAGTAGCATTAACATTGTCATTAGTGTTTGATGCTAATTCAAATTTTTCACCATCAAGTACTTCTCTTGGTAGTTTAGTTGTGAAAACTGGAATATTTGCAGGAAAATCAGTTAATGAACTTTTATTTATTGCAAATACAATATTAGGTGGAGGAAGTTCTCCTTACACAGCTTCTCAAATTAATGATGCATTAGATAATGTAAATAGAAATTACGATGGTGGAATAGTAAATTTAGGCTATTTAGCTTGTCCATGCTATGATGCAGGTGCAAAAATGAGCGATGTTTCATTGCAAAGTGATTCAACTTCAACTGTTTCAGGAATTGCAGTAGTTTATCCAAATCCTATTACAGATAATTCTCATCTTGATTTTAGCTTAAACTATTCTTCAACTGCAACAATTCAATTGTTTAATATTAATGGACAATTAATACAAACATTATATAATGATGCTATTAATGCTAATAATAAATATTCTATTAATGTAAGTTCAGAGTCATTAAATTCAGGTATGTACTTTTTGAAATTGACTACAGATAGAGAAGTTATTACTAAAACAGTTGTTGTTTCTAAATTATAAAAAAAACAAACCACTTAATACTAAGCTCGTCTGAAAAGACGGGCTTTTTTATTTACAACTCATCCCAAAATATCTACAATTCAGTAAACTTAAATTTTATATTTTTATTGCTTGTTGCAACTTTGCTTCATCAAAATTGATAACTATGAAGACAACACTTACTTTTTTACTCTTACTAATTTCAACTTTAGGGATTTCTCAAACCAAGATTTCAGGTAAAGTTATAGACGAAAAAAACAATCCCATTTCAGGAGCTAATGTATTTATAGAAGGCTCTTATGATGGAGCCTCAACCAATGATAAAGGAGAATTTATATTTGAAACTTCCGAGAAAGGAAACAAGGTACTTGTGGTAAGTTTTCTTTCATTTGAAACTGTGAATATTCCAATTGAAGTAGAAAAAAGCACCAACAAAACCATCAAATTAAAAGAGAGCGTTAATACATTAGATACCGTAGTAATTACTGCTGGAACATTTGATGCTGGCGAAAAAGCTAGAGTTTCTGTTTTAAAACCATTAGACATTGTTACAACTGCGGGTTCTAATGCTAATATTGTAGCTGCTTTGCAAACCTTACCAGGAACACAAACTGTTGGGGAAGACGGAAGGTTATTTGTGCGTGGTGGTGAAGCTGATGAAACACAAACCTATGTTGACGGAATTCGTGTGGCACAACCTTATGGGGCAACAACTCAAAATCTTCCCACTCGTGGTCGTTTTTCTCCTTTTCTGTTCAGTGGAATGTCTTTTTCTACTGGTGGTTATTCAGCGGAATATGGAGAAGCTTTATCCAGCGTTTTATTGCTTAACACTAAAGAAGAAGAAACTCAAGAGAAAACAGACATCTCCTTAATGACCGTCGGTTTAGGGTTGGCTAATACGCAAATTTGGGGTAAAAACTCCATCAGTGTCAATACAGCCTATGTTAATTTAGCACCTTACCAAGCTTTGGTGCATCAAAATGTGGAATGGAACAAACCCTTTCAATCCTTATCTGGTGAAACTGTTTTTCGTCATCAATTCACTAATGGGATGTTTAAACTGTATGCTGCTTTCGATGCGTCTCAATTTGATATCAATCAAGAGAGTATCAATAGTCCATCCAAAATTCGAGTAAACTTAGACAACAATAATTTCTATTTGAACTCGTCTTACAAAGGTAATTTTGGTAACGGTTGGCAATTGACTTCGGGGTTGAGTTATGGTTATAGTCACAATAAAATTGGACTTGATTTGGATAATGTCAATAACGCAGAACACTCGTCACACTTAAAATTGAAATTCAAGAAATCATTTTCAGATAGAATCAAATTATCGTTTGGAGGTGATTACTTCATCACTCGCTTTGGAGAAGATTTTAACGCCTATTCAGGAACTAACTTTTCAAGCGGGTACAATGCCAATATAGCGGCGATATATACTGAAGCCGATATCTTCTTCTCTAAAAAACTTGCTGCTAAAATAGGAGTAAGAGCTTCTAATAACGATTTTCTTAAAGAAACTGCAGTAGCACCAAGAATATCATTGGCATATAAAGTGAGTAAAAGTGGTCAGTTTTCAATGGCTTATGGACAATTCACAGAAGCTCCAAGACAAGATTATTTGAAATATGTCGATTATTTAAACAGTGAAAAAGCCTCTCATTATATTCTGAATTACCAATACAGTAAAGCCAAACAAACGTTTAGAACGGAAGTATATTTTAAAGACTATTCTAATTTAGTAAAATACGATACGCCAACAGCACAATACAATTCAGTTTATAATAACAACGGAAAAGGTTATGCTAAAGGATTGGATGTGTTTTGGAGAGACGGCAAGTCATTCAAATATTTAGAATACTGGATTTCGTATTCTTACATTGATACTAAAAGAGATTATAAAAATTACACAGCCGAAGTAACACCAAGTTTTGTAGCCGACCACAGTTTGTCATTAGTAGGGAAATATTGGATTGATAAATGGAAATCGCAATTGAGTGTTACCAATAGTTTCACAACTGGTCGTCCCTACAACAATCCAAATGAAACTACCTTTATGAATGGAAAGACAAAAAGCTATAACAATTTGAGTTTGAGTTGGGCGTACCTATTGTCACAACAAAAGATTTTATATTTCTCCATCTCTAATGTCTTAGGAACGCAAAACGTCTATGGATACGAATATACTAACACACCAGACGGTAACGGATTTTACAACAGGAGAGCCATAACACCAACAGCCGACCGATTTTTCTTCGTAGGATTCTTTTGGACCATCAGCGACAATAAAAAAGACAACCAATTAAAAAATCTGTAACACAATTCATCATCAAAAATCAACAGTTCAGTAAGTATAAATTTTTTAGTAATTTTAATCACAGTAGTTTTACATTATAATTAAAAACATAACCCTTTAAAAATAGAAATCATGACAAGAATTATCACAGTATTTACATTATTTATCTGTTCTTTGTTAACAGCGCAAACACAATTTGAAGACGGAATGGGAAAAGCATTAGGTCTTTGGAAAGAAGGAAAAAGCACCGAAGCTTCTGCCTTATTTGAAAGAATTGCCTCTGCTGAGAAAAGTAGCTATTTACCCAATTATTATGTAGCATTAATCAACACTACTGAAGCTTTCAATCCAGCTAATAAAGACAAAATAACTTCATTATTGGCTAAAGCGAATGCAGCATTGGATATTGAATTAGCAAAAGCACCCAACAATGTGGAATTATTAGTAGTTCAAGCTATGGCAAAAACAGCTTTGTTAGCATCAGACCCTATGACTTACGGAATGACACTTTCTCCAAAAATATCTGAAATCTATTTTAAAGCAAGTTTATTAGCTCCAGAAAATCCAAGAGTAGTATTCTGTAAAGCCGAATTCGAAATTGGTGGTGCAAGATGGACTGGTGCTGATGTAAAACAATTGTGTACTCAAGTAGAAAAATCAATCGATTTATTTGCTAAATTTAAACCAGAAACTCCGTTTTCACCATCATGGGGATTGGACAGAGCTAAAGAAACATTGAAGAACTGCGGTAAATAAAACTATTTAACAAAATAAAAGAAGATGAAACTATTTCAAAAAGAATTAATAAAATCAATAATTATAGGATGTATTATTTTTATAATAATGATAGTGCTCAACGTTTTATTGGGTTCTAAATTGGTTTTGGATAAGTCTCTTGGAATAAGATTTTTATATACTTTATTGTATTCTATAACTATTGGTTACGCCAACAAAATGGTTTTTGTGACTTTAGATAAATACTTTGCCGACGATAGATTTTCGGTAAAAAGAATTGTGATTGGATTTTTTAGCTCTTTTGTAGTTACGCTAACCACCATTTTTTTATTAAGAATTTTTGAGGATGTAATTGTAGAAAATAAAAGCTTTGAAGCATTTTTATCTGATGAGCAACCAGCAAATTATATTTTTGCAATTGTAATTACGTTTATAATTCTGTTGTCTTTTTATTCATTTTATTTCTATAAAGCCTATCAAGATAGCAGAATAAAAGAACAGAAGATTATTGCAGGAACGGCTAATGCTAAGTTTGAGAGCTTGAAGAATCAAATCGATCCGCATTTCTTGTTCAACAGCTTGAATGTATTAAGTTCGTTGATAGAGGAGAATCCTGATAATGCACAAAAGTTCACCACTTCTTTGTCTAAAATCTACCGCTATGTACTGGAGCAAAAAGACAAAGAACTGGTTACCGTTCAAGAAGAATTGGCTTTTGCTAAAACTTATATGAACCTTTTGAAAATGCGTTTTGAGAACAGCATCTCCTTCGAACTTCCTGAAGCCTTTGATAATCCAGAAGCTAAAGTGGTACCGCTGTCCTTACAATTGTTGTTAGAGAATTGCATCAAGCACAATATTGTGAGCGAACAAAAACCATTGCACATCAAAATCTTTGTCAAAGACAATTACTTGGTGGTTCAAAACGATTTGCAAAAGAAAGAAGTACTGCAAGACAGGAGAGGAGTAGGACTTCAAAACATCGTGAGTCGCTATGCCATCTTAACGAAACGAAATGTGTTAATTGACGAAGCGAATGGAGCCTTTGCCGTGCATTTACCTATTTTAACCAAACAAATTACTATTGTGGAAACTTCAGCCAATTATAACGAAGACACAGCTTACTATAGAGCTAAGAAGCGAGTAGAAGAACTAAAAGGATTCTACGGAAATCTAATTTCGTATTGCTGCATCATCCCTATTTTGATATTCATTAACCTGAGATTCTCACCACAATTTCAATGGTTTTGGTTCTCGGCAGCAGGTTGGGGATTCGGAGTAATCATGCACGCTCTTAAAGTATTTGGATACAGCACCAATTGGGAAGAACGCAAGATAAAAGAGATTTTAGACAAACAAAACAACAATACCAAAACTTGGAATTAATATGGAACCAAATTACACCGAACAAGAACGCTACTACCAAGCCAAAAAAAAGGTAGAAGACATCAAAGGGTTTTATGGAAACCTAATAGCCTACATCATATTTAACGGATTCTTTCTAGTATTGAATTTGCTAACCTCTCCTAATGAACTATGGTTCTATTGGCCCTTATTAGGATGGGGTGTTGGAGTACTCTTTCACGGAATGAAAGTCTTTAATTACTCACCTTTTTTAAGCAAAGATTGGGAAGCCCGTAAAATGAAAGAATTCATGGAAGAAGAAAAAAGAAATGCCAACAACTGGCAATAATTATTAAACAAAAAACAGATGAAAAGAGCTGATAGAGAACGAATGTTCCAAACCCTAAGTAACGAATCAGGAATTACAAACGAAGAATACTACATGGCTTACAAACGAGTAAAACGTATTAAAGCCTTTTACACCCATTTAATTGTCTATGTATTTGTAAATCTATACCTAATTTTCAACAGATGCTATGAAACCAATTCAACAGAAGTATTGAGCCAATTGCATACCTATTCAACTGCCTTCTTTTGGGGAATCGGATTGGTAGCACACGGACTATCTGTTTTTGGAAGAGAAATCTTCTTTGGAAGCGGTTGGGAAGAACGCAAAATAAGAGAATACATGGAAAAGGATAAAAGAAATAAATTTGAATAATTTAAGAACTAGTTTTCAAATTAAACTTTTAAACTTTCTAAACTCCTAAACCTTTTCAAATGAACATCCTCATCATAGAAGACGAAAAACCAGCAGCACGCCTTTTGCAACGAAAGGTCGAAAAGCTCGGATTGCAAGTCAATACGCTTTTGCATTCGGTAGAAGAATCAATTCAATGGTTTCATAACAATCCGCATCCTGATTTGATATTTTTGGACATTCAATTGTCTGATGGGTTGTCGTTTGAAATATTTGAGAATATCGACATCAAAAGCGCGGTGATTTTCACTACAGCCTATGATGAATATGCCTTGCGCGCCTTCAAACTAAATAGTATCGATTATCTTTTAAAACCCATTGATGAAGAGGATTTGGAAGCAGCCGTAAACAAGTTTAAAGCTAGAACAATAGCCGCTCCAAATTTATCATTGGACTTTGAAATGATAAAGAAAATGCTGGTCAATCCTATTGATAGAAATTACAAAAAACGGTTCACTATCAAGATGGGACAACAACTCAAAATGATTCCTATTGAAGAAGTAGAGTGTTTTTACAGCGAAAACAAAGGCACGTATCTGCATACCTATGACAACCGCGATTATCTTTTAGACAACACCTTAGAACAATTGGAAACCGAACTCGATCCAAATGATTTTTACCGTGTTTCTCGAAAGTTTATTATTCCGATGAAAGGGATTAAAGAAATTCAAGTCTATAGTAATTCACGACTAAAAGTGCTATTGCCAACCTACAAAGACGATGAGGTTATTGTAAGCCGAGAGAAAGTTGCAGATTTCAAAACCTGGTTGGGATAAAAAAGAAAATCCGCTTAAAATTGAATTCAAGCGGACTTCTAACAACATATTGAAATAATATTACAACACTTCTAATTCTTTCATACAAGCCTTCATAGCTTGGTAGGTTCTTTCTATATCATTGTCCAATCCAATAGAAAAACGAATTAATCCATCGGTCAATCCCATTTCTTTTTGTTCTTCCAACGGAATTTCAGAGGATGTTGAGGTTCCTGGTGCGCTGAATAGCGTTTTGTAGAATCCTAAACTTACTGCCAGATATCCTAAATTTCTTTCTTGCATCAATTCCATCAACTCATTGGCTTTGTCAATAGTGCCTACATCCACAGTCATCATTCCTCCAAAACCATATTCTGGATTAATCATGGAACTGTATAATTCATGGCTTTGGTGACTTTTCAATCCAGGGTATACCACTTTCAATCCGTCGTTTTCAAATTTAGTAGCCAAATAAAGCGCATTATGACTGTGTTGTTTCATACGAATATGAAGCGTTCGCAAGTTCTTCATCACACTAGCACTTCGCAAACTGTCCATGGTTGGTCCTAAGAGCATACTTGCACCTGAATTAACATCTTTCAAACTATTGATGAATTCTCTTGAAGCACAAACCACACCACCCACCGTATCACTACTTCCGTTGATGTATTTGGTCAAACTGTGAATAACAATATCAGCACCCATTTTGGACGGAGCTACCGATAGTGGTGAAAAGGTATTATCAACCACCAATTTCAATCCGTGTTTTATAGCAATCTTAGCCAAACCAGTAATGTCTGCAACTTCCAACAAAGGATTGCTTACTGTTTCACAATATAAAACTTTAGTAGTAGGCGTAATTGCTGCTTCTACCACATCCAATTTAGTAATGTCAACAAAAGTAGTTTTGATACCAAACCTCGGTGAAAAATTCTTTAAGAACGCATACGTTCCACCATAGATAGTGCGACTAGAAACAATATGATCACCATTGCCACACAATTGTAAAAGCGTAGGCGTAATAGCACCCATTCCAGAAGCCGATACATTAGCAGCTTCCGTACCTTCCATAGCAGCCAGTGCTTTGTCAAGGTATAAATTACTTGGCGACGAATGACGTGAATATAAATAACATCCTTCTGCATTACCTTCAAAAGTATCAAACATCGTTTTAGCAGAAAGAAATGTATAGGTAGACGAATCAGAAATTGATGGATTCACACCACCAAACTCCCCAAAGTATTGCAAATCTTGTATTCTATCCGCAGGATTAAAGTCTTTCATGTTTTTTAGTTATAAGTTGTAAGTTTAAGAGTTTTTATCCATTAACAATTCAAAAGTCCTTTATTTAAGTTTATTTATCAAGTATAGTTGTAATAATTAGATTTTTATTCTAAATTAATTATATAATACAGATAAATAATCTAAATTTACCGTGTAATTAAAATATTTGTAGATAATAACTCATAACCCACAACTCAAATGGACACCATCGACAAAAAACTATTGCAACTGCTTCAAGCCGATACTAAGAAAACCACCAAAGAACTTTCGTTAAAACTCAACCTTTCGGTAACGGCTGTTTATGAACGCATCAAGAAGTTGGAACGCGAAGGCATCATCGACAAGTATGTGGCATTGATTAACAGAAACAAGATTAATAAAGGCTTTGTAGTGTTTTGTCACATCAAACTTATCCAACATTCCAAAGATTTCTTAACCAAGTTTGAAAGCGAAGTAGTAAAACTAACCGAAGTATTAGAATGCTTTCACGTAAGTGGTGACTACGATTATATTTTGAAAATCTGTGTTAAAGACATGGAAGAATACCGAGAGTTTATGGTAACCAAACTCACCACTTTACAACACATCGGCAGCACCCACAGTACCTTCATGATTGGTGAAGTAAAAAACACCACCTCGTTTACGTTGTAGTTATATAGTTTGTTTTTTCTTGTTCTGTATGATCGGTGGCTTCGAGAGCAGAACCATTGCCTTCGAGAGCCTCAGGCAACGGTTCTTACTATTAGAGAGACATTGAGATTTTCGAAATCCTGTTTTTGTAACATTATTATAGTAACGGGTGGCTGAAGTTTTTTATAGTAACTGTTGCTGTGACTCTCGACTCAACTAGTCTAAAATCAGTTTTATGCATCTCTTTTGTGCCTTTTGTGTTTAAAAAATAGCGCAAAGATTCCTCCATTTCTCCTATTACCAACCATTTACTACCAACCACCATCGGATTAAAAGCACGTTTTTAAGATTAAAAACTTCGAGC
>CANCFZ010000069.1 GCA_947377425.1 Flavobacteriaceae bacterium | reverse complement strand
GTTCTTTTAGATGGTGATTCGGTAGTTTTAGTAAAAGATTTAGATGTAAAAGGTGCAACTTTCACTGCAAAACGTGGTGCTGCGGTTCATAATATTAAATTAGTTTGGGATGATGCAAATCTTATTGAAGGACGCGTTGAAAACCAAAGTATTTTCATTTTAACACAATACGTTAAGAAAACTAAATAAAAACTGAATTTCAGAAATAAAAAAGTCCCGAATTATCGGGACTTTTTTGTCTATATTCTATTATCTTTTTTCTATTCTCTGAAAACTACAAATCAAATTTAATTCCTTGAGCCAATGGCAATTGGTCAGAATAATTAACCGTATTGGTTTGTCTTCTCATATATACTTTCCAAGCATCAGAACCAGATTCTCTTCCACCACCAGTTTCTTTTTCACCACCAAAAGCACCACCAATTTCAGCTCCAGAAGTTCCAATATTTACGTTAGCAATTCCACAATCAGAACCTGAAAATGACAAGAATTTTTCAGCTTCTTTCATTTCGTTGGTCATAATTGCAGACGATAAACCTTGAGCAACACCATTTTGTTTTTCAATTGCGTTTTCAACTTCGCCACTGTATTTCATTAGATATAAAATTGGTGCAAACGTTTCATGTTGAACGATTTCAAAGGAGTTTTCAGCTTCAATAATCGCAGGTTTTACATAACAACCCGATTCGTAACCTTCTCCAGAAAGAACGCCGCCTTCAACCAACACTTTTCCACCTTCCGCTTTTGCTTTTTCAATGGCAGCTAAATAAGTAGTTACAGCATCGGTATCAATTAAAGGTCCAATATGATTTTTTTGATCCAACGGGTTTCCAATAGTCAATTGACCGTAAGCTCCAACGATTGCATCTCTTACTTTATCATAAACCGATTCGTGAATAATCAATCTTCTAGTTGAAGTACAACGTTGTCCTGCAGTTCCAACAGCGCCAAAAACAGCACCAGGAACAACCACTTTTAAATCGGCAGTTGGTGTAATGATAATAGCATTGTTTCCACCTAACTCTAATAAAGATTTTCCGAAACGTTGTGCTACTGTTGCGCCAACAATTCTTCCCATTCTTGTAGAACCAGTTGCAGAAATCAACGGAATTCTAGCGTCAGTAGTCATCATTTCACCTACTTTATAATCTCCATTTATGATTGAAGAAATTCCTTCAGGTAAATTATTTGCTTTTAAAACTCCCGCAATAATATTTTGACATGCAATTGAACATAAAGGTGCTTTTTCAGAAGCTTTCCACACACAAACATCACCACAAATCCATGCTAATGCTGTGTTCCAAGCCCAAACCGCAACCGGAAAGTTAAAAGCCGAGATAATTCCAACAACACCTATTGGATGCCATTGCTCTCTCATAACGTGACCTGGACGTTCTGATGGAATAGTTTGTCCGTTTAATTGACGTGATAAACCTACTGCAAAATCACAGATATCAATCATTTCTTGAACTTCACCATATCCTTCTTGCAATGATTTTCCCATTTCATAAGAAACTAATTTCCCTAATGGTTCTTTTAATTCTCTTAATTTATTTCCAAACTGACGCACAATTTCTCCGCGTTGTGGAGCTGGCATTGCTCTAAAAGTAAGAAAAGCAGCTGTTGCAGTTTGCATTACTTTTTCGTAATCTGCAGCTGTTGTGGTTTTTACTTTTCCAATAAGTTGTCCGTCAACTGGCGAATAACTTTCAATAATTTCTCCATTTGAAAAATGATTATTTCCTGTTGAAGTTCCTTCGTTTATGGCTTTAACACCAAGTAATTCTAAAGCTTCGGTCATTCCGAATTGTTGGGCAATTGTTGACATTATATGTTTTTTATGTTTGTTTTTTAAAATTTTATACAAAAATAGTGGTTTTTTTTGAATATTTATCAGTTTAGAATATCGTAAATAGTAATTCTATTGAATAAAAAAAGCATCTCGACTGCGCTCGATAGGACAGGGTTTTAAATGCTAAAAACTTTCTTTTTTATCTACAAATTTTGGGTTGGTTTCCATAATAGTTCCGCACTTTCCGCAAGTTCGCTTTTCTTCTGAATTATAATATTCTTTGAAATGTGGCAGGAAATCCTTTTCAATATCGTGTAATTCGAAATAGGCTTCGTGTAGTTTATGATTGCAATTATCACAAAACCATAATAAACCATCAGTAAAACCTTTACCGGCACGCTTTCTTTCGATTACTAATCCTATTGAATTCTCGGTTCTGTTGGGTGAATGTGGAACTTTGGCAGGCAACAGAAAAATATCTCCGGCAGAAAGTTGCATTTCTTTTTTATGTCCGTCTTCTTGAATGAAAACGGTAATATTTCCTTCCAATTGATAGAACAGTTCTTCTGTTTCGTTGTAATGATAATCTTTTCTGGCGTTTGGTCCTGCAACAATCATTACAATATAATCTCCAGAATCAACATACAGATTTTTATTTCCGACTGGTGGTACCAAAAGATGTTTGTTGTCTTTTATCCATTGATTAAGATTGAACGGTTTTTGAATTGACATAATCATTTATTTTTACACGAAATTACAAAAAATAAAAAAGGTTAGCATGAAACTAACCTTTAAAATATTTCTTTATTTAACTTCCTTTAGGAGATAAATATAAACAGGAAAGTGATCGCTAAAACCAACCTCATTCATGGAATGTCGCAGCGGATATCCTTTGTATTGACCAGTCATTTGAATCATAAATGGCTTGTTATAAATTCCTGCCTTCCAATATCTAAAAGTATTTGGAGTTGGATTTACAAATTTTTCTGAAACCATAATTTGGTCAAATATATCTCCAGCATCTCTGTAAAATAATGATGCATTTCCTTCTTTAGCCATTTGTTCAAAAGGATTGTATATATCTCCAGTTCCTTGCAACTCCGTTTTTTTAAGTTTTGCTCCTAGTGCTACTTTAACGCTTCTGTTGTAAGAACCATCGTTTAAATCTCCCATTGTGATAATCTTCGCATTTGGGTTAATTTTGACTAACGAATCAATAATTTTTCTATTTAAAGCGCCTGCTGCTTCACGAAAAGGAGAGCTTTTCTTTTCACCACCAGAACGAGACGGCCAGTGATTTACTAGTATATTAACTTCTTCTCCGTCAAGAAAACCTGTTACTAAAAGTTGGTCACGAGTAAAAACTCTTTCTGATGTTTTATCGTCAACGACTTTATCATCTGTTTCTTCCTCTTTTTCTTTCTTATTTACTTTAGCCTCTTGTTTTTTATAAATTATCAAGGGAATATTTACATAACTTGTGGGTTTAAAATGTTTCTTTTGATATAACAACGCCACATCAATTCCTCTTTTGTCTGGCGAATCGAAATGAACAATTCCATAATCACTACCAATAAGGTTTGGTTGTTTTATTAAATCTTCGAGAACGCCTCTATTTTCAATTTCGGCACCACCAATAAAAGTTGGAGCATTTGGATTTTTTTGTTCTTCAACTGGTCCTACACCAATTTCAGATAAAACACGAGCTAAGTTTTGTAATTTTTGATGGTATTTTTTGGAAGTCCAGTTTTGAACGCCTGTTGGAAGCCATTCTTCATCCATATTTGGACCATTGATTGTGTCAAACAAGTTTTCAAAATTGTAGAATGCCACAGTATGAATAATGTATTTTTTTGCCTGTGCATTTGCACTTGTTATTGCGAATAACACAAAGAAAAGAGCGATTAGGTTTTTAATTTTCATAAATTGTATATTAATTTAATGTCAAGTTTAGTACAAACTTCGCACCAAAAGTAAATAATATTATTAAATGATGTACATTTGTCGGCTGTTAAGTTTATATTAAGATTTAACGAATGAAAATTAACTTTATTTATTTATGAAAAAACTTGTTATTAGTATTTTATTTGTAATGCAAGTTGTTTTTGTTTTTGCTCAATCAGGAACTGGTTTTTCTGGTAAAGTGGTAGATTCAAAAACACAAAAACCATTACAAAATGTTGTAGCATCTGTACAAAATTTAGGCCTTACAGAAGTTACCAATTCTGAAGGAAAATTTAGCATTAAAAATGTTCCCGAAGGAAGTCAATTGTTACTTGTTAAAACGGTTGGTTACAAAGACCAATTGCTTTCTGTTGAAGTAGTTAAAGGAAAGATTTTAGATTTAGGAGTAATTGTTATGAATGAGGATATTACTCAAGAGCAGCAAACTAGCTTAATATCAATAACCGATAACGATTTGGGTGATGATAATAGTGGTTCAGAAAGTACGTCAAGTTTATTACAAGCTTCACGAGACGCTTTTAATCAATCTGCTGCCTTCAATTGGGGTCAAGCTCGTTTCAAGGTTCGTGGTTTAGACAATGCTTACGGAACTACAATGATTAATGGTGTTGTTATGAATAAAATTTATGATAACCGACCACAATATAGTAACTGGGGTGGATTAAATGATGCTACAAGAAACCAAGAATATACTAATGGTTCAGCACCATCAGATTATACATTTGGAGGTATTTTAGGAACTGATCAAATTAATACAAGAGCTTCATTATATAGAAGAGGAAACAGAATATCAGTTGCTGGTACAAACACTAATTACTCTGGAAGACTTATGGGAACTATTGCTTCTGGAATGAGAAATGATGGTTGGGCTTATATGATTTCGGCATCAAGACGTTTTGCTAATGAAGGTTATTTTGAAGGAACAACCTACAGTGCAAACTCATTTTTTGCAAGTGTTGAAAAGAAAATTAACGACAAACACAGTTTAAACTTTACATCTATCTATGGTCAAAATACCAGAGGTAAAAATTCTCCAAACACTCAAGAAGTTACCGACTTAAAAGGTGAAAAATACAATTCTTACTGGGGATTACAAGATGGAAGAAGAAGAAATTCAAGAGTAAAATCGGTTGAAGAACCAGTTTTTATGTTGACTGATTATTGGAAAATTACTCCAAAAACAAATCTTACGACTAGTATTGCTTATCAATTTGGTAAAATCGGAAATACAAGATTAACGTATCAAGGCGCAACAAACCCAGATCCAAGTTATTATACACAACTTCCTAGTTCTGAAATTTCATATTATAACAATAATGTTTGGACTCCTGATTATGTTCAAGCGCAAAAAAATCAAGATAATTTTGTTGCTAACGGACAATTGGATTGGGATCATTTAATTTATGCAAATACGCACCAACAAAGTGGTAATGTTAATAGCATGTATTCATTATATGAAGACAGAACAGATGATAAATTGTTTACAGCAAACACTGTTTTAAGTTCTCAATTAGCTCCAAATATTGTTTTAAATGCTGGTGCTACTTTTAGAAATTTACGTTCTCATAACTTCCAAAACATGTTGGATTTATTAGGTGGTTCTTATTTTGAAGACAAAACACTTTATGGTGTTGGTATCAATCAACAACAATCGGATTTAAACAACCCAAACAGAAATATTGGTGTTGGAGATACATTTGGATACAACTACAACTTAATGTCTAACAATATTGATGCGTTTACACAATTCAAATTTTTCTACAAAAAAGTAGATTTTTATTTAGCACAAACATTTTCTCGTTCTGAATACCAAAGAGATGGATTGTACAAAAACGGTTATTACCCATCAAATTCTTTTGGTAAAAGTGATAAATTAGCTTTTGATAATTTTGGTTTCAAAGGTGGATTAACTTATAAAATCACTGGAAGACAATTCTTAACATTCAATGGAGTTTACATGACTAAAGCGCCTTCGTTAAGAAATGTATTCAATAACGCTCGTTTAAACAATAATGTAACTGATGGTGTGTCAAACGAAACTATTTCAAGCGTTGACGCTAGTTATATTATTAATGCGCCTAAGTTTAAAACTAGATTAACTGCGTATTATTCTAAAATACAAAATCAAACCGAAACTTCATTCTTCTTTGGTGATGGAGCAGGAATTGACGACCCAACAACTACTGCAAATGAAAGCAATGCTTTCGTGGCTGAAACAGTAACAAATATTGATAAAAGAAATATTGGTTTAGAGTTTGGTTTTGAATATCCTATAACCTCTACAATAAAGGTTTCTGGTTCTGCTGCTTATGGAGAATATATTTATGCAAACAATCCAAATGTTGCACTTAATATTGATAACTTAGCAACGGCAACGAATACAAAACCAGTAATCAATTATGGTGAAGCTAAACTTAAAAACTACAAACAATCAGGAATGCCTCAACAAGCGGCTTCTTTAGGGTTAGAGTACAGAGACCCTAAATTCTGGTTCATTAGTGCTAATATGAATTATCTTGGTGCTAACTATATTGATGTTGCTCCTATAACTAGAACATCTCACTTTTATGATGATGCAGCGCTTTCTCCTGGTGTACCTACAACTGGTGCTACTGAAGCAAGAGGTGCTGAATTATTGAAACAAGAAAGATTTAGTGATTTTACTTTATTAAACCTTTCTGGTGGAAAATCTTGGAAAATTAAAGACAAAACAATTGGTCTTAATATAATGGTAAACAATTTATTGGATACTAAATACAAAACAGGTGGTTTTGAACAAGCAAGAAATTCAAACTATACTCAATTAGACCAAGACTATACTCCTCATACTAATCCTAGTGGCGCTACAGCTATTACACCAGTATTTGGACCTAAATATTTTTATGGTTACGGAAGAACCTATTTTGTTAACTTATATATTAACTTTTAATTTTAAATGCTATGATAACAAGAATTAAACTTATTGCTTTATTTGTTATTGTGGGTTCGATATTTTCGAGTTGCACAAAAGACAGCGATGTTGCTTATCCAACATTAAAAAATGTATATTTTGCTGAGAATTTTGATGGTGGATTAACTTCACCAGCTCTTCCAACAGGATGGACTGCTTATGCACAAACAGGAACTACTCTTTGGTCTTCTGGTGCTTATGGTGGTGATGGTTATGCTCAATTAAATGGATACAGTACATTAAGTTCTGCTCCTGCTCAATTGAACAGTTGGTTGATTTCTCCCGCTATAGATATGGATACAGTTGATGGAGAACAATTATCTTTTCAAACGTGTCATAGTAAATATGTAAACACAACAACTAATGTTATTGAATTGTATATTGCAACAAATTATACAGGCTCCAATTTTTCAACTGCTAATTGGACTAAAACAAAATACATCACTACATTACCAGATCCACAGACTAAAGCTTATGTTTATGTAAATTCTGGAGCTATTGATTTATCTAAATATACTGGAACAATACGTTTTGCATTCAAATATATTGGAGTTCCATCTCTAAGCGGTACCTATCAAGTTGACAACGTAAGAATTGTTTATTAATCTTAAAAATAAATTAAAAATGAAAGTAAATACTATTTTTAAAAGTGGTTTGTTACTAGCTTTTATTACAATTTTTGCAAGTTGTACGGATAGCGACAGAACCTATAAAACTGGGTCACCTGAAATACAAACGTATGAATTGACTCCAACTCTAACGGTTGCTGCACTTAAAGCTTTAGCTACAGGAACACCAACAGAATATACATCAGATGACGTTATTGAAGCTTATGTAACTTCTAATGATGCTGGTGGTAATTTTTACAAATCAATCTCATTCCAAAGTGTACCTACGGCTACTGGTACTCCAATAGGGTTCAGTGTAGGAGTTAATAAATCTATGACTTTTGGAGATGGATTTTATCCAGGAAGAAAAGTATATATCAAATTAAAAGGATTGTTTTTTGGAAATCTTTTTGGTTCTATGAAAATTGGTGGCGATAGCGCTTTGACTAGTTTGGAACCACTTGATTATCAAAAATTTCTTTTTCCTTCTGCTACGGTTTTAAACGAAGAAGATTTGGTAAGACACATGACGCTTGCTAATGCAAGATTGGATGTAAATCAAAACACATTGCTTGAAGTTGACGGTGTTCAATTTGCTAATAGTTCATTAGGAAGAACTTATTTTGATATTGATTCAGGCGGATATGCTACAAATCAAACTATTGAAGACCCAAATGTTGGAACTTTAAGTATTTGTAGAATTAGTCAATATGCTCCTTTCTCTGTAAATAAAGTACCTTCTGGTAAAGGTTCTATTCGTGGAGTTATGACCAAATACAATTCAGATTATCAATATATGGTTCGTGCTGAAAGTGATTTCAAATTAACAGGAGCACGTTTAGTTCCTGCTTTAAATGAAGATTTTAGCAACGGAATTACAGCTTGGAATGCATTTAGTGTTACAGGTGCTCAAGTTTGGGCTCAAGCTACTTTTGGAAACCCAGCACCGTGTGCGGTAATGTCAGGTTATTCTAGTGGTAACAAACTTAATGAAGATTGGTTAATTTCACCTATTGTGAATTTATCTTCATACACATCAGCTACATTAACATTTGACAGTTCATATAATTATACTGGAGCTCCATTACAAGTATTAGTTTCTAGTAATTATACAGGAACAGGTAATCCTAATTTAGCTACTTGGACTACTTTGTCTCCAACGCTTTCTTCTGGGGCTTTCGCATGGGCAAATTCAGGACCAGTTAACATCTCTGCTTTTGCTGGAAATAGTGCCGTATATGTTGCGTTTAAATACACATCAACTACATCTGCTGCTTCTACATGGGAGCTTGACAACGTTAAAGTTATAGGGAACTAGTTTCTCTTTTATAATAAATAGAAAAGCTGCCTAGATTTAGGCAGCTTTTTTTTGTTTAATTGTATGAGTAAATAACTATAATGAAACATCTGATTATTAATAAACGTAATATATGATTTGATTTAAGACTTTTTAAAATAAGAAAGACGAGCAATACTGCTCGTCTTTAGTACCTTAATTTTATACTATTTTTTAATTTTTAGATAGTTAAGTTTATTTAATTAGTGCAACACTAATTATGAAACATTACCAACTATTTTTGACCACATTGTCGTTTATTAAATTAGTGTATCAGTTACCCTGGTACATTAACTTAATACCCTTCATATAAAATTTCACCCTTGACGTTGAATTTGACTCTATATGGATGTTCATCTATTATGCGGATTTTATTAAGAGTATAACTTCCATCTGATGAAACACTATTTTTAAACTCTTTAGTCGTCATCTGGACTGAAAAAACTTGGTCAGATTCAAATATTAAAGGGTAGAACCTACCATTTAAGAATACAAACCTATTCGTATTTTCAATCCATTTGATTGCCGAAACAGGCTCCCTGTATTCTCTTAGACTAATTTCATAATTGTTAGAATCTAATTTATCTAGTAAGAAATAAGCAGAATCTTTTACTTTATTTATTTTTTCAACGAGTAATTTTTGAACATTTCCATTAAGAATATAAGGAATGCCCTTATCATAATTATTCTTATAAACTATCATTCTCTGATTACTACAACTTAGTAAAATAAATGTTGTTAAAATTAATATTTTTTTCATAATTTAAGGATTAACACGGTTTTTTAATGCATCACCCCAGCTCCGCAAAGTGTTCATTTTTAGCACTGCGCTGCGCAAATGTCTCCTTTTGCGCTTTGTTATTCGTCATAAATTTAAACTTTATCAAATATATAAAAATTCCGCAAAGTCAGGAGACATTTGCGGAGCTTTTCATAGGAACACTTTGCGGAGCTGGGTGTGTGTTCTCAATTGCTTTCCGAATCACGTTTGAGACCTCAGAACAAATACAGGAACGTCTGACCGAATAACTAGCCGTTTAGGTACATCATAAAACAAAAAACAACCCGAAGGTTGTTTTAGCTTTTTAGTGATAAAATTGTCCATTACTTACTATTGTAAATAATAAACATTTGAGAATCGTACTATCCAATTACCATTATCAGAAAGATAAACATATACTATTTTATAATTTTTATCTATAACTAAATCAAAACAAGAATTTTTAGTTTTTGAAATTATTTTTAATATAGGCATGTTTGTATCTTTTGAGTAATTATACCCAAAATATTCATTCAAACTATCTGAATTACCATCCAAATTTAGATATTTTTCATAATGTAATTTATTATTGACATAACCTTGAATACTGTCCTTAAAAGTGCCTAAAAAATAGACCGTAAAGGCTTTTAAATCTTTTTTAGCAATCGGCTTACCTTTATCGCCCTCCTTTATTTTGTCATATTGCAATGTAACATTACCTGAACAAGAAATATTTTTTATAACTTTTTCAGATGGCTTACAACTAAATAATAGAATTGTAATCGCTATTACTAAATAATTGAATATACTTTTCATTAATTTGATTTTGTTTGTGTTTGAATCAATTTGTCAATACTTTGAAGTTGACCAGTAGTAACTGCAGTACCCGAAGTTGAACGATTATTGACATTTGTGTTTTGGTCTGAATTCATAAGATTACTTCTAACTGTACTATCTTTAACTCCTGTAGTCCCCGATAGCGCGGATTTGCAATCCGTGCCCACAATCAATATCAAAACAAATCTAACAAAATAACTTCTAAATCATTCTCTAAACCTGCATAATTTCTGGCGGAACTAAAATAATAATCCTCAGGTAAAGAAACGATTTTATCTTTTA
>CANCFZ010000068.1 GCA_947377425.1 Flavobacteriaceae bacterium | reverse complement strand
TCTTCGTAAGAAACTTTGTCTCCTTCGTTTAAGTTTTCAGCTTTAATACCTGTAGCGTGAACGAAAATGTCTTTTCCATTTTCATCATCTGTAATGAATCCGTAACCTTTTGATTCATTGAAAAATTTAACTGTTCCTGTGCGCATTGTGTGTAATAATAATTATTAATAATGGTCAAAGATATACTTATTTCTGACATAGCAAACAAAATTTTAATAAAAAGTTAAAATAGTTATTTGAATTTACAATTCTAATTGAATGATTTTCAGATTAATATTTAAAATATCATAAAAATTGAGATGAAAAAGCAACTATTTATGAATTTTCAAATGATTGTCATCTAATACGTTGCGAATTTGATATAAATTACTTTAACTCGACTTTGATATGTAATTCCTTTAATTGTGCATCATCAATAACCGATGGCGCATCAATCATAACATCTCTTCCAGAATTGTTTTTTGGGAAAGCAATAAAATCACGAATGGTTTCTTGTCCGCCAAGAATTGCTACTAATCTATCCAATCCAAAGGCTAAACCTCCGTGTGGTGGTGCACCAAATTGGAACGCATCCATTAAAAATCCGAATTGATTACGAGCTTCTTCCTCAGTAAATCCTAAATATTTGAACATCAATTGTTGCGTAGCTTTATCATGAATTCTGATAGAACCACCACCGATTTCGTTTCCATTCAAAACCATATCATAAGCGTTTGCACGAACTTTTCCTGGATTTGTCGCCAATAATTCCATGTCTTCTGGTTTTGGTGATGTGAATGGATGGTGCATTGCGTGCCATCTTCCGCTTTCTTCATCTAATTCTAATAATGGGAAATCTACAACCCATAACGGAGCAAACTCAGCTGGATTTCTTAATCCTAATCTTGTTGCTAATTCCATTCTTAAAGCAGAAAGTTGCGTTCTAGTTTTATCAGCTGGACCAGAAAGTACAAAAATCATATCACCTGCAACAGCTCCAGTTGTTTTTGCCCAATTTGACAAATCGTTTTGATCGTAAAATTTATCTACAGATGATTTATACGTTCCATCTTCATTACATTTTACATAAACCATTCCGCTGGCACCAACTTGTGGACGTTTAACCCAGTCAATCAATCCGTCAATTTCTTTACGAGTATATTCGCCTGCGCCGGGAACTGCAATTCCAACTACTAATTCTGCTGCGTTGAAAACTGGAAAGTCTTTGCTTTTGGCAACTTCATTTAGTTCTCCAAATTCCATTCCGAAACGAATGTCTGGTTTGTCATTTCCATAGGTTTTCATTGCATAATCGTAGGTAATTCTTGGAAATTTATCTACTTCAATGCCTTTTATTTCTTTTAATAAATGACGCGTTAAACCTTCAAATACATTTAAAATATCTTCTTGTTCTACAAATGCCATTTCACAATCGATTTGTGTGAATTCGGGTTGTCTGTCGGCACGTAAATCTTCGTCACGGAAACATTTTACAATTTGAAAATATTTATCCATTCCGCCAACCATCAACAATTGTTTGAAGGTTTGTGGCGATTGTGGCAAAGCATAAAACTGACCTTCGTTCATTCTACTCGGAACTACGAAATCTCTTGCGCCTTCTGGTGTAGATTTGATTAAATAAGGAGTTTCAACTTCACAGAAATCCAAATCTGATAAATATTTACGAACTTCCATAGCTACTTTATGACGAAAAAGCAAGCTGTTTTTTACAGGATTTCTTCTAATGTCAAGGTAACGGTATTTCATTCTGATGTCTTCACCTCCATCGGTTTCATCTTCAATTGTGAAAGGAGGCGTTAATGAAGCATTTAGAATGGTCATTTCTTTAACCAAGATTTCAATTTCACCAGTTGCAATGTTTTTGTTTTTGGCTTCACGCTCGATTACGGTTCCTTTAACTTGAACTACAAATTCTCTTCCAAGAGTTTTAGCCAATTCGAAAACCGATTTTTCGGAACGACTTTCGTCAAATAATAATTGAGTAATTCCATAACGGTCGCGTAAATCAACCCAATTCATGAATCCTTTATCTCTTGATTTTTGAACCCAACCAGCAAGTGTAACTTCTTTATTAATATGTGAGGCGTTCAACTCGCCGCAATTATGACTTCTATACATTTGGAATAAAATTTTTTTATAAATAACAATTCGACCTTTGGTCTCGGGTGCAAAAGTAAAAAACTTCAACCGAAATAAACACTAAATTTTTTCTTAATGAATAATTGATGGTAAATAAATTTAATTACATTTGATTTCACAAACTAAAAATTATAATATGAAAAAATTAGGATTCTTTTTATTAGCTCTGGTATTCTCCAATATAAGCTTTGGACAAGATAATGTAATGAAATTTCAAGCCGATGTGACCAACAAAAACGGCGACATTCTTTTTATTAAAGACAATAAAATAATTATAAAAGAAATTAAAGTTGAAGGAGATGGACATTTTAGCGCATCATTTGACGTAAAAGAAGGAATGTACCAACTTTATAATGGTGAAGAATACACGGATTTATTTTTGAAAAACGGTTATGATTTGACTTTGAAATTGGATGCTAAAAACTTTGACGAATCGGTTACTTATTCAGGAAAAGGTGCCGCAGAAAATAATTTTTTAGCTCAAAAAATTCTTTCTGATGGCGATTTTAGTTATGATGATCTCTTGGCATCGTCTCCAGAAGAGTTCACTAAAAAAATTGATGCCAAACAAAATACCGATATTTCTAAATTAGAAAAAGGAAATTTTGATGCCAACTTTGTTGCTTTACAAAAGAAAGGAATGGAAAAAGAATTGTTTGAATTAAAATCATATTTCAACAAGAAGCAAGAACAATTAAAATTAAACAATTCAACATCACCAACATTTGACTATGTGAATTATGCTGGAGGCAAAACCAAATTGGAGGATTTAAGAGGAAAATACGTTTATATAGATGTATGGGCTACTTGGTGCGGGCCATGTCGTGGAGAGATTCCTCATTTGGCTAAAGTAGAAGAAAAATATAAAGGAAAAAATATTGCTTTTGTAAGTATTTCTGTGGATGTTGATAAAGATTTTGAAAAATGGAAAACCTTTGTAAAAGATAAATCGCTTGGAGGAATTCAATTGTTTGCTGATAAAAATTGGAATTCAGATTTTATTAAAGCATTCGGAATTAATTCTATTCCAAGATTTATATTAATTGATCCTAAAGGAAAAGTGGTTAGTGCTGACGAAGCAAGACCATCTGATCCAAAATTAGTAGAAAAATTGGATGGACTATTGAAGTAATAAAAAAGCAAAAAACAAAAAAGGTCGTTTCAAATTAATGAAACGACTTTTTTTGTTTAATTATTTAACCTTTTTTCTAAAAGTTCTATATGCTTGTTCTTTTCTAATATTGTTTCTTTCAGTTCTACAATTCGTTCTTTCATCTGATTGAGAAGTTCTTCTGACATATGGTTTATTATAATACCACCCTGAAAAGTACTGCTTTCTCTAGAACTATTGTTTTGAACTATGACCTTATCATCTGATAAAAGTTCAATTAAATCAATTTTGTATTCTTCGGCTATTTTTTTTAGCGTTTCTATTGATATAGATGATTTATTGTTTTCCATATTAGAATAGGTTTTTTGTGAAACTTCTAAAACCTCTGCTAAATATTCTTGCGAATATCCTTTACCCATTCTTAATTTTCTTAATTTGTTGCCAATTACCATGTAAAAATATTAATCTAAAAAAAATTGTTTGCAAGTACTAAATAAAATTAAACTAATTTAACTACAAGTTTTAATACTAAGTTACGGCATTTTAGACTTTTTTTTACGGTTTAACAAAATAGGATGGTTAAGCGCCTTTTATGTTAATTTTTTGATAAGTAAAATTTTACTAAAGAAATGTAAATAATTACTAAAAACTAACTTTTTTTACTAAAACAATTACCCCATAACCTCGCAACTTTACAAAACAAAATATCGCGATAAAATTTTGTGAAATCAAATTATTTATTAAATTTAAAAACTATTAAAAATGAAAAAATTATTTTTTGGCTTGATTGCCACGATTATGTTTGTTGCAACTGGAAATGCACAAGGGACATTAAGAGCTGATTTTTTAAAAGGCAAAAGCTATGATGAAGTTAAAAATAGTTATATTGTATTAGATAAAAAAACTAAAATAGCTTTATGGAATGAAAAACTATCACAAATTTTGACTCAAAAACTTGATGATAAGATAAAATCAGGCGTGGTATCTCTTCAAAAAGAATTTAGCAATGATGTTTTAAATACTGATAATATAAAACAGATTGCTTTATATTTTACAGACAATATGTCTGAAGAACAATTTGAAGATATGTTTTTGAAACTAGATGACTATATTGCAAAAGATTATAAACCAACAAGTGTTTTAGATGGTTATAAAGCACAAATTAATGAACAAAATATGAATTTCGAACCAACTACAATTGATACAACTGGCAGAAAAATTCCATGTAATTGTGATTGGAGTTGTTCTTCAATGTGTAGTAAACCAACAAAAAATTGTGCAATGACATCTTCGGGCTGTGGCTTTCTATGGGCTTTTGAATGTACTCAGGCATGTTAAATATCTAAAATCCGTCCAATTCTTTAACAATTGGACAGATTTTTTTAAAAATTTATGGAAAATACAAAAAAACTTTTATTAGGAATACTCCCTTTAATCATATATATTATTGTTGGGTTTCTATTTTATGGAGATCATGTATATATGGTTTTAATAATGCTATTATCAACTTTTTTTCTTTCTTACTTATTATATTTTAAAAGTATATTTAAAGTTAAAAAAGATTTAATTTACATTATATGGTTAATAGTTTTGATTTTAATTGTAGCAAGTATAATTAAAAAAGATTTTTCTAGAACTGCTGTTTACATTATTTTTATACCATTATTTGCTTTTTTGGGATATTTATTTTCTAAGAAAAAATCTATTTTGTTATTGTTCTCAGTCTTATTTTTTTGTTTTACCATTAACTTTTATATACAACCTAATTTTCTAATATATTACCATAGTTCGGGTAAAGAAAATTTGTTAACTAATAAAGAATTTCCTAAAATTAAATTATTTGATAGTGATTTAAAAAAATATGATTTACCAAAGGATAAGATTATTGTACTTGATTTTTGGAATACAAGTTGTTCGGTATGTTTTAGTAAATTTCCAAAGATGAATAAATTATATAACAAGTATAAGGACAATAAAAAGGTTTTAATATTAGCTGTAAATGTTCCTCTTGAAGATGAAACTTTTATTGAAAGAAAAGAAGCTTTTGAAAATGAAAAGTTAGATTTTAAAACTATATATTCTAGTTCTTTAGTAGAGACTCAAAATTTACTTAATTTCAATACATACCCTAATATTGTAATATTGAAAAACAACAAGATTTTGTTTAGTGGAAATATAGAGCCATTAAGTGAGGTTTTCTCCTATTATTATATTAGTATTGATAAAAAGTTAGAAAACCTACTCTCAAACCCCTATAATTTTTAAAAAGAGTTATATTAAGCCGATGAAAAATAAATTCTTTTTAACCTTTGAGTTTTACAAAAAATTATTTCCTTTAATTTTTGTTTTTTCAGTTGCCAGTATGTTTTTTATGATTTTTTCTTTGTTTGTTTTTGTTTCTGTTTTTTTTAGCTTTTTCATTTCAATTTTAATTTTTGAAGTTAATAACAAGAGAGAATATATTTTCTACTTCAATAATGGCATTACTAAACATCAACTTTGGATAGTTAGTTTTTTTATCAATTTTTCAATTTTACTAATCCTATTGTTAATTTGGAGAATAATATTTTAGAAGTAGATAGTATTATTAAAAGATACAATGACAAACTTATATTGTCAGATATCTATTTGAAATTAAAAACAGGAGATATAGTAGGATTGTTAGGTAGAAACGGTTCGGGGAAATCAACTTTATTAAAAATTATTTTTGGAATAGAGCCTTCTGAAAGTAAGTTTATAAAAGTTAACGATAGAGTTTTACTAAAAGACAAAGAAGTTATTTCACAAATTAGCTACCTAGATCAACAAAGTTTTTTACCTAATAATTTAAGTGTAAAAAAGGTTATCTCATTAAGTATTAAAAAAGAAAAATTAGAAGATTTTTGTAATGACAATTTATTAAAAGAAATCTATTTTTCAAAAATCAGACAGTTATCAGGAGGTGAGTTACGATATTTAGAAGTTAAGTTGTTACTATATAACGAATCAAAATTTATTCTATTGGACGAGCCCTTTTCTGGGTTATCTCCTTTAAATATTGAAATTATATCCAATCTGATAATTAAAAATTCATTTCAAAAAGGAGTTATTTTGACAGATCACAACTATAGAGAAATAATTAATATTTGCAGTGAAATTTATTTATTAAAAAACGGAAAAAATCATAAAATTAAAAATACCAATGAGCTTTTAGAACATGGCTATATTAAATAGAATATTATGAAAAAAATAAAAATTATATTATGTACATTTATTATTACAGCATCTTGCTTTGCCCAATCCGACATAGACAAACTGCTTAAAGGTGGTGAAATAATAGTAAATGGTTTGAGTTTTATTAAAACTAATAAACCAAAATCAGACTCTAAAACTATTGAAAGTATTTGCATAAAAAACAAACTTTCTGATAAAATTACCTTTAAACTAACTGGAAAAGATGCTGATGGCAATGATGTGAAAAAAGAATTGGTTGTTCAAAAAGATGGTAAAGAATGTGTATTTGATCTCCCAAAAGGAGTTTGGGCTTATGAAATTGATTTAGCCAACAAAGATGTTTATAAAAAAGGTGAGTATAAACTCGATGATGAAATAACCATTACGGTAAAAGAGGATTAACAAAAATCCCGCTCAATTGAGCGGGATTTTTTTGGTTTTTTAACTTGGCGTTCCGCCAGATGGTGGATTATTGTTTACTCCATTTCTTTTAGCAAGCATGTCCGAATAGTACTTGCGGGTTTGGTTGATGATGTTTAAAATGTTTTTGTAATAATCGTCTCCTGTATTTACTCTTGCTAATGATAATACATATTGTGTGTAGTTATTATAGTTTTCAAAAGTAGCTTTTCTAATCAATTTCATGTTATAGACTTCTGTAAATGAAATGTCAGTAGTACGTTTAGAAAATTTTAATTTAAAATCGTCATTAGCTGTTTTTATTTCAGTTATAAATTCAGCCATATTTAATGTTGCCAAATGAGGTGCATAAGCAGGACTATTAAAATCGGCAATTAAATTGTCTATTCCATTACTCTCGGCTTCATAATTTAATGATGCTAAGTTTTTGTAATTCTTTACTACAATAGTAACTGCTTTGTATGCCTCTACAATTGCGGGATTTTTAGATAATTCATATACTTTTAACTGTCTGTTAAATGCCGAAAGGCTTAAATCTCTTATGTGGTCTAGGTTAGCAATCTCTTCTGTTTCTTGATTCTTTTTAATTTGAAGTAAGGCTTTGTCATACAAAACAGAGTCGGTTGACATTTGTTGCACATATTTATCTATGTGAGTGTCGGTGGTAGTATTAATTCCTGCTGTTTCAAGGTCTTTAATAGATGATTTAATTAACTGACCTGCTTCAAGATGGGTTAATCTAGCAATGCTTAATTTGTGTAATACCATAAGATGAAAGTTTTAAAATTAAAACATAAAAATAATAAAAAAAGTTTTACACAATTCTAAATATTTATCAAAAAAAATATAAAAATTCAATTTCCCACCTCAAAAGAACTCTTTTGGGGCTGGAAATTGAATTTCTGTGTAGAAAAGAACTCTTTTGGGGTTGGAAACTGAATTTCTGTTTAGAAGAGAACTCTTTTGAGGTTGGAAACTGAATTTCTGAATAGAAAAGAACTCTTTTGAGATTGGAAATTGAATTTCTATAAAAAAAGCCGCTTCAAATAATTGAAACGGCTTTTTATTTAACCACATTTATAACTAATTATAATCCTTTGTTTTTATTATCTCTTAAATAATATTTCACTCGTTTTACCAAGTAGAACATTACGGGTACCATAACCAAAGTTAAGACTGTTGCATAAGTCAATCCGAAGATGATGGTCCATGCTAATGGTCCCCAAAACATTACGTTGTCTCCACCCATGAATAAGTGCGGATTCAAATCGGTAATCAAGGAGAAGAAGTCAAAGTTCAACCCAATTGCTAATGGAATTAATCCCAAAACTGCGGTTAAAGCCGTCAATAATACTGGACGTAATCTTGATTTTCCAGATTCGATAATTACTTCTTTTATTTCTTCTAAACTTAAATCGTCGTGACTTTCTAAATGTTTATCGGCTACTTTTTTGTCTAATAATAAGACAAAGAAGTCCATCAATACAATTCCGTTTTTCACTACAATTCCGGCTAACGATATGATTCCCATCATGGTCATTAAAATCACAAAATCCATATTGGCAATAACATAACCATAGAAAACACCACTAAAACTTAGAATTACAGTAAATAAAATAACCACCGTTTTTGAAACCGAATTAAACTGCAATACAATGATAATTGTAATTCCTGCTAAAGCTAAAAACAACGCATACATCAAGAAATTTTGATTTTTTCCTTGTTCTTCCTGCACTCCCGAAAACGAATACGTAACACCTTTTGATAGATTGTATTCTTTCAAGTCGGCTTGAATTTGTTTGGTAATTGCATCACCATTATAACCAGTTAAAACATTAGAATAAATCGTCATGATACGTTTTTGATTCTTTCTTTTAATCTGATTATAAGTAGTTGTTTTTTCAGTTTTAGAAACCGCCGAAATAGGTACTTGAACAATTTGTCCGTTGTTTTGGTTTCTAAAGGTTAACGATTGATTGAACAACACATTTTCATTTTTGCGTTGATCGTCCTGCATGCGCATAGTGATGTTGTAATCATCGTCACCTTCTTTATAGGTAGAAATTTCTTGTCCATAAACCGAACGGCGTAAATTAAATCCTAATTGACCTGTTGAAACGCCTAAACTTCCTGCGTTTACACGGTCTACTTTTACTTCCAGCTCTGGACTTTCTTTGTTTACATCTACATTCAATCGTTCAATTCCTCCAATGTTTTTAGAGTCAATAAAAGCAATCATTTTGTCTGCTTCTTTAAGCATTTCATCATAATCGGTTCCTGTTAATTGAATACTAATTGGATAACCCGCAGGCGGTCCGTTGGCATCTTTTTCAACGGTAACTTTAGCACCCGCAATTGCTTTTACTTTACTTCTAATTTCTTCTAAAACATCGGTAGTATTTACACCTCTTCTGAATTTGAATTCTGAGAAGTTTACCGTTACTTTACCTTTAAATGGTGTTTCCGAAGCCGAACCAGCATCAACATTTGGATTTCCAGCACCTTTACCTACTTGTGAAACGATAGATTCTGCTAAGAAATTTTCATTTGTTTTTGGATCAATGTATTTCTTCATTACAGAAATTACTTGATTTTCAACAAATTTTGTGGCTTTATTGGTTTTATCAATTGATGTTCCTTGTGGATATTCAATATAAGTGATGACTTGTTTTGGGATATTTTCAGGAAAAAATAAAACTTGTCTTGGAAAAATACCTAATAAAACAAATGAGAAGAACATCAATCCAATAATTCCAACTAACGCAAACCAAGCTTTTCTTCCGGTAAGTATTTTTGCTAAAAAGATTTTATATTTTTCTTCCATTTTTGGAAAGAAACTATGTTGAAAGTCTTGTGTCCATTGGTATAATTTGATTTTATACAACCACATTAATCCCAATGAAATAATCGCTAAATGTCCAACTGCTCTTGCAAATTTAGAATCATAAATATTTCCTATTAAAACAAATATCACTCCAATAATGGTGAAAATAATGGAATATATTTTTGCTGATTTTTTAGTCACATTTTTATCTTCAATCGCCATTGAACCACCTGTCATAGCAGCATTTACAACCATCGCTACAAACAATGATGCCGATAATGTGATGGTTAACGTAATTGGAAAATACTTCATGAATTTACCCATAGTTCCTGGCCATAAGGCAAAAGGTAAAAACGCCATTAAAGTTGTTGCTGTTGATGAGATTACAGGCCATGCAATTTCTCCAATTCCTCTTTTAGAGGCTTCAATTCTGCCCAAGCCTTTTTTCATATTGGCAAATACATTATCTACCACAACAATACCATCATCAACCAGCATTCCCAATCCCATTACAAGACCAAAAAGAACCATAGTGTTTAAGGTTAACCCAAAAGCAGACAAAATACTAAACGCCATTAACATTGACAGCGGAATTGCAGCTCCAACGAATAGAGAATTTCGCAAACCCATAGTAAACATCAACACAATCATTACCAACACAATTCCGAAAATAATGTGGTTAGAAAGTTCATCCACTTCATGTTCAACTCGTGAGGATTGGTCGTTGGTGAGTTTTAGTTTTAAATCACTTGGCAAATACGATTTTTGTGCCGCTTCAATTTTTTCTTTAACTTGTTCAATGGCAGAAATCATGTTTTCGCCCGAACGTTTTTTAACGTTTAGCATTACAACTTCAGTTCCTTTTTCACGAGCGTAAGTTGTTTTTTCTTTTTCTTTAAA
>CANCFZ010000067.1 GCA_947377425.1 Flavobacteriaceae bacterium | reverse complement strand
AATAAATATATTATAAAAGTCAAAGCACCAATTTATATATTTCATGGAAACCAAGATCAATTAATTTCAATTGAAAATTCAGTTAGATTACAAAAATTATTGAAACCTAATGATGTATTTTTCGAATTAGAAAATCAAGGTCATTTAGGAATTAATGATAATGAAGATTTTCAAGAGCAGTTGAAAATTATTTTGGAATAATATTATTTATTTACCGAAACAACTTCAATTTAAAAGTCAGCATCGAAATAAAAACTCCAAATACACCTATAAAAGCAAACGAATACTTCAAACTTGTTAAATCTGCAATGTAACCAATTACGGGTGGACCTACTAAAAAACCAATGAAACTAATGCTAGAAACTGTAGTTAAGGCTATACTAGTAGAGACTTTTTTACTTTTTCCAGCTTCATTAAATACTATTGGAATAACATTGGAAACGCCAAATCCCACTAACATAAACGCCAAAGTACACGCAATTAAATTTGGAAATAAAACTGCCATATACAATCCTATAGAAATCACAAATCCACTTACAATTAATACTTTTCTTGGTCCAAATTTTCCGACAAGAATATCACTTAAAAAGCGTCCAATTGCCATAGTAACCATAAAAGAAGTATATCCTAAAACTACTAATGAACCTGGTGCTTTTACAATTTCTTTAAAATAAACGCCACTCCAATCAAACATGATTCCTTCGCTTGCCATGCAGCAAAAACTAATCACACCAAGCCAAATAAGCGATTTATCTTGAATTTTAAAAAACGAAACTTGCTCTTTTTTTTCTATTATGTTTGTAGAAGTTTCTACTAAATAACGATAATTAAAAGCAATCAATAAAATAATAATTCCAAATACAATCACGAAATGCTGAAACGGATTTAGTTTGAAATACAATAGTATTAACGCTACTAATGCTCCAGAAAATCCGGCTAAACTCCACGAACCGTGAAACGAACCCATAATTGGTTTTTCAAATAATTGTTGTGTGTAAACACCTTGTGTATTGACTGCGATATTGCAAAAATTCCCAAAAAATCCGAAAAGAAATAATCCCAATCCCAATTGCCAACTTTGTGTTGGTAAACCGAGTAAGGTTAAGAAAAAAGCATAAGAAAGCAATCCGAAAATTGCAATTTTTCGACTTCCATATTTGGCTACAATCTTTCCAGATAATGGCATAGCAATTAATTGACCAATTGGCAAGGCAAATAAAATTGTTCCTAAATCAGCTTCGCTTAAATTCAAACTCAACTTTAAATCAGGAATTCTACTTGCCCAAGTTGCAAAGCAAAATCCCATACCGAAGAAAAATAATGCGGTGGCAAATCGAACTCTTGTAAGATAAGCACTTTTTGCTTTTTTGAACGACTTTTTAATATTCGCTTTAGGCAAAATTTTGTTTAAAAAACTGTAGTCAATTAATGGCATGGATTTTAAGATTTGAGATTAAAGTTGCAAAGTTAAAAGTAAGTATAGTATTTTTCTAGATTTGATATTATTTTTTCAAAGTTTCCTATACTATTGTCACCCTAAAATTATCTAATTAATCTATCTTTGCACCTTCAAAAATTTAAGGAGCCATTTTTAAACTTTTAAACCTTAAACTTTTAAACTTATATTATGATTACAGTTAACGATATATCCGTAAATTTTGGCGGAACTACTTTATTTAGCGACGTTTCTTTTGCTATAAATGAAAATGATAAAATTGCCTTAATGGGTAAAAATGGTGCCGGAAAATCGACACTTTTAAAGATAATTGCTGGCGAATCAAAACCATCAACAGGAAATATTTCTGCTCCAAAAGATGCTGTTGTTGCCTATTTGCCACAGCATTTATTGACTAAAGATGGCGCTACCGTTATGGAAGAAACATCAAAAGCATTTGGTGAAATATTCAAAATGAAATCCGAAATTGATGAAATCAATGAACAATTAACGATTCGTACCGATTATGAAAGTGATGCTTACATGAAATTAATTGAACGAGTTTCTGATTTGAGTGAGAAATTTTATGCTATTGAAGAAATCAATTATGAAGCAGAAATCGAAAAAATTCTCGTTGGATTAGGATTTGAAAGAGAGGATTTTACACGTCAAACATCCGAATTTTCTGGCGGTTGGAGAATGCGAATCGAATTAGCTAAAATTCTTTTACAAAAACCAGATTTGATTCTTTTGGATGAGCCAACCAATCACATGGATATTGAAAGTATTCAATGGCTGGAAGATTTTTTAATCAATTCGGCAAAAGCGGTTGTAGTAATTTCTCATGATAAAGCGTTTGTAGATGCAATTACAAACCGAACTATTGAAGTTACAATGGGAAGAATTTATGATTACAAAGCCAAGTATTCTCATTATTTGGAACTAAGAAAAGACAGAAGAATGCACCAGCAAAAAGCTTATGACGAACAGCAAAGAATGATTGCTGATAATCAGACTTTTATTGATCGTTTCAAAGGAACTTTTTCTAAAACAGACGCCGTTCAATCAAGAGTGAAAATGCTAGAAAAACTTGTTTTGGTTCAAGTTGACGAAGTGGATACTTCAGCATTAAAATTAAAATTTCCACCAGCAATTCGTTCAGGACAATATCCTGTAATTGTTAAAGATTTAGAGAAATCGTATGGTGATCATTTAATTTTTAAAGATGCCAATATTGTAATTGAACGTGGCGATAAAGTAGCTTTTGTTGGAAAAAATGGTGAAGGAAAATCGACTATGATTAAAGCCATAATGAAAGAAATTGAAATCAATGGTGGTTCGGTTGAAGTTGGTCACAATGCACAAATTGGATATTTTGCTCAAAATCAAGCGTCATTATTAGACGAAAACGCAACTATTTTTTCAACTATTGATGATATTGCAGTAGGTGATGTTCGTACAAAAATTAAAGATATTTTAGGCGCTTTTATGTTTCATGGCGATGATGTAACTAAAAAAGTGAAAGTGCTTTCTGGTGGCGAGAAAACGCGTTTAGCAATGATTAAATTATTGTTGGAACCAGTTAATTTATTGATTCTTGATGAGCCTTCGAATCATTTGGATATGAAAACTAAAGACATCATTAAAGATGCATTACGTGATTTTGACGGAACATTAATTCTAGTTTCTCACGATAGAGATTTCTTGGACGGATTGGCTACAAAAGTATTTGAATTTGGACAAAAACGTGTGAAAGAGCATTTTGAAGATATCAAAGGTTTCTTAGCGCACAAAAAAATGGATTCTATGCGTGAAATTGAGAAATAATTTCTTTTTTTTATAAAACCAAACCCGACATTCTGGGAAAAAAAGTTTTTTTGGAGTTTATATAAAATTCTGTCCAGTCTCTCATCAAATGATTATTACAATTCATCAAATGATTTTTGTGATTCATCATTTGCATTTACAAATAGGGAGTAGTCATTAGATTGTTTAAAAAAAAACACTAGAAAAGACGATTTGATTAAAATTAAAAACCGTTGTAAAATTTAACTACTACAGCGGTTTTGTTATACTAGTTTACTACTATTTTTTTTCTAAATCCATTTTGCATTTAGGGCAAACTCCTGGTTTATTGCTTTTAACATCACCGTGCATTGGGCAAACATAAGTAGTTTTTATAGTGGTAGTTGTTTCTGCTTTTTTGTCTTTACTACATTCTTTCTTATCCATTTTGCACTCTTTCTTGTCCATTTTGCAGTTCTTCATTTTTTCTGGAGCTGCTGCTTTTTTCTCTTGACCAAAAGTTTGAGTTGTTACCATTTCAAATACTAACACAAGCAGTATTGTAAATAATTTTGAAATCATTTTATTTGTTTTCATAATTTTATGTTTTTTAAATTTTCAGTGTCGCTGTTACCCAAATTAATTTATGGTTTGTGAAAAGGTGTAGCTAATGTTTTAGTTACAATTAAATACACTTTTGGCTGTCAAAATTGTATTTAGCCTATATTAGGAGGTGTCCTAATGGTATAAAATCCAGAAGACACATTAGCTTCAATAAAGAAAAATTCTTGTTGATTATCTAAAAAATCAAAGTGATTTATTAATACCTCCGAAAAATTTGGAATAGTAAAATTAAATACAGAAATAAAGCATCTACAAAATGGATGTTTGCACTTTTTACTGCAACCACTATCTTTTTTAGAAGCAGTTACTTTTTTCAACAACTTGCTTTTATACTTGATTGTTCTTTATTGCAACACGATTTAGAACCACGAGTAAAAAACATAGCTGGCATCAAAAAGAAACCTAAAAGCAGTATTAGTATGTACTTTTTTTGTGAATTATTTTAATAATAACACAAATTTATAAATTAATTTGAATGCTATTGAAGGAAATGTCTTAAATAACTATTAAATTTTTAATTCCTAATTCTAATGCCATTCAAAAAACAATCAATTAGATTTGTTAAAACCCATTCATAGAGAGTAAAATATTTAATTAATATTATAATATGTACCTAAAATTTTGTTGTTTTTAAAAAAATAGTACTTTTACAGCTATTAAATTTTTAACTAAACAACATGAAAAAAATTACTTTATTATTTCTTTTCCTTATAGGTAGCTTTAGTATGGGGTATTCGCAGTTTTCAGAAAACTTTGATGCGGCAACTACTTTACCAACAGGATGGTCTGTCATCAATAATGGTGATGCTAACACATGGTACATGAGTACTCCAGGAACTGGTGCAGCTCATAGTCTTTCAAACGTAGCAAGAATTGATTATTCTTCTACAGCGCATGATGATTATTTGATTACACCACAATTTACAGTAACTGTAGGTTCATCTGATTTGTTAACGCTTTGGGCAAAAAGCAGATCTAGTTTTTTTGCTGAACCATTTGACATTTTATTATCATCAACTGATAACACAGCTCCTGCTTTTACAACTGTAATTGCGTCTGCTGTAAACCCAACAACCTCATGGGCAAAATACACTTATAATTTAAATGCTTACGCTGGTCAAACTGTTTATATTGCGTTTCATAGTACTACTACTGATGAGTTTGAATTGTACCTTGATGACATTTCAGTTGCTGCAATACCAACTTGTATTGAACCAACTGCTTTAGTAAGTTCTGCAGTTACAGTTACTGGCGCTACTCTTACATGGGCAGCATCTGCTTCAACTCCTGCTAACGGATATGACTATTACTATGCTACAACTAATACTGCGCCTAATGGAGCTACTGTTCCTAATGGAAATGTTCCTGGTGGATTAACTACCGTTGATTTAACAGGATTAACACCTGCAACACCATATTTTTATTGGGTACGTTCTAATTGTTCGACTACTGATAAAAGTATTTGGATAAGCGGAACTTTCACTACACCAGCTTTGCCTCCTGCAAATGATGATTGTGCTAATGCAATTACAGTAGCATGTGGTTCTGCAACCACAGGAACAACAACAGCAGCTACTAATGAAAATACTGCTGTTTGTGGTATATCTGGAGTTACTACACAAAATACACCCGGAGTTTGGTATAAATATACAGGAGATGGTAGTGATGTAACTGTTAGTACTTGTTCTTCAACCATCACAAGTGGAGATTCAAGAATCGCAGTGTTTTCAGGTTCTTGTGGCACATTAACTTGTGTTGGAGGAAATGACGATGCTGGTGCTACTGGTTGTTCAACTAATAGTTTAGCATCAAATGTTACTTTTAGTACTGCTACCGGAACCGATTACTATATTTTAGTTTACGCTTATTCAACATCAAGTTTAAACTTTGAATTGAATGTATCATGTGTTGCTGCTTGTAGTCCTGCTACTGGCAATGATGATTGTGCTTCGGCTTTAGCATTAACAGTAGATGCTTCTGCTACAACTTCTACAGACAACAGTTGTTCGTCTGCTAGCTTAGGTTTAACATATCCATCATGTTCAGGGTTATTCAATACTTACTATGATACTTGGTATTCATTTGATACAGGTTCTTCAACAGATTTTAATGTAACTTTAGCTAATGCTAGTGGAGCAACTGGTTTTGTGGTATACTCAGGAACTTGTGACGCTCTTACTCAAATAACTGGTTCTTGTTATACTGCTGCTGGAACTGCTGCACTTACTGGATTAAATACAGGGTCTACTTATTATATTAGAGCTTTTTCAACTACTACTACTAGCCGTGGTACTTTTGATTTATCAGTTTCTTCTTTATTAGGAACTAGCTCTTTTGATAACGGAAGTTTTTCATTCTACCCAAATCCAGTTAAAAACATCTTGAATTTATCTTACAATCAAGAGATTTCTAATGTTGAAGTATTAAATTTATTAGGACAAAAAATAAGTAGCACTAAAGTAAATAGCAATCAAGCACAAATTGATATGACTAATCTTGCTGTTGGAACTTATATTGTTAAAATAACTTCAAATGGTTTAGTAAAAACAATAAAAGTTACTAAAGAATAAATCAATATCAATAGCTTTGATTTAAAATTAAGCTAACAAACACAAAATCCTCAAGTCTAACTTGAGGATTTTTTTTTATATTTGAACTACTAACCAAAATAACAAATAATGAAAAACATCATTCTTAAAAACGGATTACTCGGCGGATTAATAGTTAGCATTATAATGATTTCTATGACGTCATACATGAAATACAATCCACAATATGAACCAAGCAGTTTTATGGGTTTTATTTCAATTTTTGTGGCTAATATTTTTGTAGTATTAGGCATCAAGCAACATAGAGAAAGCAATTTGGGAATTATTAGCTATGGAAAAGCATTTCAAACAGGTTTACTGATTTCGCTGATAACTTCGACTATTTATGTGGGAGTTTGGCTGATTATTTATTATAACTTTTTTCCGGATTTTATGGATAGATATGGTGAAATGGTTTTGAAAAATGCAAAACCCGATGAACTTGCTAAAAAAACAATAGATATTCAACAGATGAAAGAGTGGTACAAAAGTCCGATTATGATAATAATATTAACTTATATAGAAATTTATCCTATTGGGATACTAGTTTCATTAATAGCTGCCTTCCGACTAAGGAAGAAAGCGAATTAATTGTATCAAAAAAAATATATCAAAAATAAAGGTACACATCACTGTGTACCTTTATCAATATAACCAAGTTATAATTATTTTTTATCTTTAGTAAACTCAAAACTTTGTCCACTGATGTTTAATGTAAAACCATCTTTAGCAGCATTAAACTGAATAGATAATCCCGCTTGATCCATACTAAACTTTCCGTTTCCTTTATCTTCTAATGGAACCGAAGGTTGTCCCTGAGTATTAATTACTAAACTTTCATCTTCAACTGTAAAATTAACCTTAATCGGAATTTTAACACTTGAATAATCGCCTATATAACCATCAAGACCAACTGCTGCTTTATCAACACCATTTTTAGCATCTGTCCACACATTATTTTCATCGTTTATATCTGGAAAAACATTGTCTGGATCTAAAGTTACAGTTTCTAATTCTTCGGTAGTATCAACCTTAAATGTCCAAGCTTTATTACGTTGCCATATCTCTACAGGCAATGATTTTCTTGATACAATTCCGCTTTTAGTTTTAACTTCAATTACTACTGGCATTACCATTTTATCAAGATTTTCAACCGTAATTAAAGCTCCATTTTTAGCATCACCTTTATCATATTTTACTTTAACAATTCCTTGATCTAAACTCCAATTGTTCATGAACCAACTTCTCCAAAACCAACCTAAATCTTCACCTGCAACATTTTCAATAGTTCTAAAGAAATCATCTGGCATTGGATGTTTGAAAGCCCAACGCTCTGTATACGTTCTAAAGGCTTTGTCAAAACGCTCTTTTCCAAGAACCTGATTGCGCAACATATCAAGACCCGAACCTGGCTTGAAATATCCTAAAATCCCAAGATTAGCTTCTTTTAAATTATCGGGTGCAGCCATTACGGGTTCCATATCTGGATTAGACAACATGCTAGATGCTTGGTGCATATTTGGTGATTTTTGTTCGTACTCACCATTATTAAAATCTTTTGAACTTACTCCATTGATAAATGTGTTAAATCCTTCATCCATCCAAGCAAACAAACGCTCGTTAGAACCTACAATCATTGGATACCAACCGTGACCAAACTCGTGATCTGTAACGCCCCAAAGTTCTTCGCCTTTAGATTTTAAATCACAAAAAACAATTCCTGGATATTCCATTCCGCCTTCGTTTCCTGCAACATTGGTAGCCGCTGGATAAGGAAATTCAAACCATCTTTTAGAGTAATTTTCGATGGATGATTTAGTATATTCGGTAGCTCTACTCCATGCTGCTTGTCCGTCAGATTCAACAGGATATGTAGAAATAGCAATTGATTTCTTTCCACTTGGCAGATTAATTCTAGCAGCGTCTACAATAAATGAAGCCGAAGAAGCCCACGAAACATCACGAGCATTTTTAATTTTAAATTTCCAAGTCAAAGTAGCTTTTCCTGTAGGGCGTGAAGCTGCACTTGTAACTTCATCGGCAGTACGAATCATAACCGTTTTATCGCTAGTTCGTGCTGTTGCCCAACGTTTTTGTTGTTCTGCAGTATATACTTCTGTAGGGTTTTGCAAATCACCTGAACATACTACAATATGACTTGCTGGAGCTGTAATTGCCACATCAAAATCGCCATATTCTAAGTAAAACTCTCCTGCTCCAAGATATGGTCTCGTGTTCCATCCCAATACATCGTCATACACACACATTCTTGGATACCATTGTGCAATAGTAAAGATTTTACCGTTTTTAGTATCAACAACTCCCATTCTATCCGAGCCATAATCTGGAGATACAAATGAGAATTCTATTTTAAGTTTTACGCTTGCGCCATTTCCTGATAAATCTTGCGGAAGATAAACCTGCATACGAGTATCAACTACTGTAAATGTTGCTTCTTTTTCAACAGATTTTCCTGCAACAGTAGCAACAACCTTAACAGATTTAATATTGAATCCTCCATCAAAATCTTGTCCTTTGGCTCCGTTTCTACTTCCTTTTAACGGAATAATGGCATTTCCACGAGAATCTTTTTTAAATAAGTTCTGATCTACATTCATCCATAAAAAGCCTAATTTATCAGGGCTATTATTGGTGTATGTCAATACTTCCGAACCTACTATTTCTTTAGTTTGGTCGTTCAATGTAGCCGTTAATGAATAATCAGCTCTGTTTTGCCAATATTTAGCACCTGGTTGTCCACTTGCTGAACGCGTTTCTGTACCGTTCTTAGTGTAAAAGTTGTTAGCAAACGTCTCATTATAATTATAAGTTGAAGTTGGCTTAGCTTCTTGTGCAAAAACAGAAGAAACTCCAAAAAATAAAGCACTTAATGAGAAGGCTTTAAGAAGAATGTTTTTCATAAATTTAAAAGTTTAATGATATCGCAAATAAAAGAAAAAAATGCTTTCAATTTCTCAAAAGCATTCTTATAAGTATGTTAAATGTATTTTTTGTTACGCCGATCTAAAAATTCTATTTATCGGAATCACATTTCCTTGTTTTAAAATCACTCTTTGATCGGTTAAACCCCAAACAGTTGTTTCAACAACTTTTTTAGATTGGTTATCTTCAAAGTAAATTTTAATTTTAGAATGTTCTAAATTTCCTAATGAAAGCGCACGATTCAAGTCGCTAAAACGTTGTTGTATTTCTGCAACATCGCTTAAAACTTCTACTTTTGGAAAAGACAAATGCGCTATCGTTTCTTTTTCAATTAATTCAAAATGTGTAGCCATGATAGTATTTTTTTAATGATTAGATTTATTGGGCAGAATAAAATTAATAAATATATTTACCCAACCTATTTTTAACTCCTTAATTTTTCCTTAATTGATGTATGTAACTATTTCTAATTCAAAATTATCCGCACAAATTTATTGCAAAGGTGCCGAATTGTTCTCTCTAAAATCGTTAGACAACAACCAAGAATATATGTGGGAAGGCAACCCTAAATTTTGGGAGAAACATTCACCGGTTTTGTTTCCTATTGTGGGAACTTTAAAAAACAATTCTTATACTTATAACGATAAACATTTTCAATTATTGCGTCACGGATTGGCTAGGAACCTTAATTTTAGCTTAATTCATGCTGCTGATAATCAGGCAATTTTTAGTTTACAATCGTCCGAAGAAACTAAAAAAGCCTATCCGTTTGAATTTGAATTGCAAATAACCTACACTCTTTTAGATTCTAAATTAGAACTAAACTACACCATAATCAACAATGATAAAGTGGCTATTCCATTTTCAATTGGAGCGCATCCAGCATTTGCATTGCCCAATAATTTTGAAAGCTATTCTTTAGAATTCAATCAACAAGAAACACTGAATTGTTTCACTTTAGAAAATGATTTGGTATCGGATAATAGTTTTGAAATTGCATTAGAAAATAAAAAGCTACAACTAGACTACTCTATTTTTGAGAACGATGCTTTAATTTTTAAAACTGTACAATCTAGAGCAATCACAATTCTAGAAAACAATAAACCGTTACTAAAAGTAGCTTTTAATGATTTTAAAAACTTAGGAATTTGGACTAAAGTGGGTGCATCTTTTATTTGTATAGAACCTTGGTTGGGTTATTCGGATGCGGTTCATGCTACTGGAAACCTTTTGGAAAAAGAAGGAATACAGCTTGTTGCAGTTAATGAACGTTTTGAATGT
>CANCFZ010000066.1 GCA_947377425.1 Flavobacteriaceae bacterium | reverse complement strand
AAATCGCCATTTGGCATAAAATACCCAACAGCGCCGCTGTACAATCCGCGTTTGGTTTCTTCCAGATTTTCAATGATATTCATCGCCGAAATCTTTGGAGCGCCAGTCATACTTCCCATTGGAAAAGTAGTTCTCAAAATTTCAATTGGCGAAGTTGTGTGTTCTACATTAGAGACTATTGTTGAAATCATTTGATGCACTTGCTTAAACGAATATATTCCGCAAAGCTCTTCTACAGCAACACTTCCTTTAGTAGCGGTATGTGATAAATCATTACGAACCAAGTCAACAATCATAATGTTTTCGGAACGTTCTTTTGGGTTTTCTGAAAGTTCTTTTTCAGATAATTCATCTAATTCTGAATCTAAAAATCGTTTGGAAGTTCCTTTGATTGGTTGCGAAATAACTTTAGTATTTTCTTTTTTTAAATAACGTTCTGGTGAAGCAGATAGTAAATACTGATTGTTATTTTTGAAATAAACTGCAAATGGTGGTTCTGAAATTTGGTTTAGTTTTCTATAAATTTCCAAAGGTTCTATTTGAGTCTTTTCAGCATAAAATTCCATACAGAAATTAGCCTCATAAATAGCACCTAGCTGAATGTGTTCTCGCATTTTATTGACTTTATCAATGTAGCTTTCTTTTGAAATTCTTTGAAGCACCTCGACTGCGCTCGGCGTGACAACACTAAATACTGAACATTGACGTATTTCATTAAAATCTTCTTCAATTTCATCATCGCACATATTCAAATACTGGATTTCCAATTGATCTCCTTTTAGTAGAAAAAGTTTCTTTGGTTGAAAAAAGTACAAATCTGGAAAATCCAATCCGTCATAATTATCGGATTTTAAATCTTCAATATCATTTTTTAAATCATACGATAAATAGCCAAAAACCCAATCTTTTGCCTGACTTTGGTATTGATGCAAATCTTCAAAAGCTTTTTCGTAATCGGTTTTAATCGACGTTAAAGCATCGACAGCAAGAACACAATCATAATTAGAATAAGTTTGATTATAGGAATTAGAATCTAAAAAAATCACTTCTCTAAACTGATTTGCCCACAACAAAAGTTGTTTTTTAAGTTCCGAAGGTTTTTCAATAAATTTAGAAATGATTGTTCTCAAAAGTTGAATTTTATTTTCCAAAATTACGATAAAATTTATTTTAAGCTAAACTTAAGTTTTCATTTTTTTGGCATGATTTTTAGTTTAATTCAATTAACTGATTATTCACTTTAAATTCATTTTAATTATTGATACTAAAACTACATTATACTTATTAGTTAAAAACAATTATATCAATAATAACTTTAAAATGAATTTTTATGAACAGAAACACCAAATTCGCATTGGCTTTGCTTTTAATAGGCATAGCAATTTCCTGTAAACAAGCTAAATCTGAAAACGAAGAAGCTAACGCTACCATTACTGAAGCCGTAGCAGCAGATAGTACAAGTGTTATTTCATCATCAGCGGCTGTAGAACCCAAGAACAGTACTCGAAAGTTTGTGAGAACTGCCGACATCAAGTTTAAAGTAAAAAACGTTGCTAAATCAACTGGAGTAATTGAAGATGCTACCACTAAATTTGGTGGATTTGTAACCTATACCAACCTTCAAAGTACTATTAACGATGAAAACCGCACCAAAGTGAGTCCTGATAGTACTTTGGTTACCACAAAATATACTGTTGAAAACAACATGACTATTCGTGTTCCAAATACGCAATTGGATACGGTAATTAAAACTATTGCACACCAAATAGGATTTTTAAATTATCGTGTAATTAAAGCCGATGATGTGACTTTACAAATGCTTTCCAATAAAATGGCTCAACACAGAAGTACTTCTACTGAAAAAAGAATTGCAACTGCTATAGACACAAAAGGCAAAAAACTAAATCAAGTCATTGATGCCGAAGAAAATTTAGCTGCAAAAAAAGAAGCTAATGATGCTAAAACTATTGAAAACTTATCTTTAAAAGACCAAGTGAACTTTAGCACCTTAACACTTCTTATTTATCAAGACGAAAGTGTTAAACAAGAAATGATTGCTAATGAAAAAAGTATCAATGCCTACCGACCTAATATTAGTTTACAAGTTTGGGACAGTATCAAAACTGGATGGTTTGTATTAGAAAACATCATTTCGTTTGTAGTTTTATTATGGCCATTTGCATTAATTGCGACTTTAAGTTTCTTAGGATATAAAAAGTTTTTGAAAAAATAACTCTTGAAAACTTTGTTGATAAACCACTCATTTGCAGTGGTTTTTTTTTAATATCAGTGCGATAAATTATTTAGATAACTTTTTAGCAAAAGCAGTTAATTCGGCTTTCTCCGTTTTATATTCTTTTAAAGTCACTAATCCCATACTATATTCTTCTGAAAGTATTTTTAATAGTTTATCAAGATTAGAAAGTATTTTAGATTTTTCTTTAATTGAACTTGCTTTGATTTTAGATGTAAATCCTATGCTACAATTTTTACATTTGTAACGGAATTTTTCACCTTTGGTTCCATTTTTTATGAAATTTTTGCTTTCACAACGAGGGCATTTAAAATCATCCTCATCAATTTTATAACCGTTAATTAAATGTAATTTTGTACTTTCTTTATAATTCTCCTGAGGGATTAAATTTAGGTTTTTATCTTCAATAAGTTGTTTAAACTCTTCTGCCAGAACTTGTAAATATTCTAACTCATAAAAATCGGTTAATGGGATCTGCCATAAATAACCATATCTAGCATAATAAATTCCAATGTTTTTAATTTGGATATCAAGCTTACCTAAAATTGCTAGTAAGCAATATCCAATAACCTGATTTAGATCTTGTCGCTCTAACTTAAAATCTCTATTAGTTTTTATGTCAATCAATGTGTTACCAATTACTACATCTGCATCTGCACCACCAACAATTCCAGAACCCTTTTCAAATGTTGGGTTAAGTAAGCAAAATTCAGTTGTTTTAAAAAATTTCCAAGTAACTATATTAAAAAGCTCTTCTAATTCAAGTATTCTTTCTTTTTCAATTGAATCAAAATTTGCATCAATTTTACCTATTCGGATTATTAAATCTAACTTTGCGAGAATTATAGAAGATTTAATCAAATTATGTGTCAGTACTCCGTTTTTAATAAAATTATTATAATTTGTTTTAGCATCCTCAAATTCTTTTATAATGAATTTTTTAAATTTTAATTTATTTACTTGTTTGTCACGATTATATCCAATAGTAATGTTTTTATCTTTATTAGCTTCAATTTTTTTAATCAGTTCTTCATAACCTGATTCGGCAACCCAACATTTGTTTTCTTGTAATTTTATTTTATTAATTCGCTCTAAATTAAAACGGAATAGGTAATCAAATGCTGTTCCAATTTCGCCTGAATAATTTCCAAGAGATGGATATGGTTTGACTAAAATATCTTTTTTAACATTAAGCTTTGGATTAGGAAAATGAAATCTAAACCAATCTTTTAGGTTTATTCGACCTTTTTCACGTTTGAGTATAGAAGTTAAACTCATTTACAAAATTTTATTATGTCTAAACTTTCCATGACTATTTTTTAGAAAGATAAGAATTTATTTTTATTGAAAAAATAACTCTTGAAAACTTTGTTGATAAACCACTCATTTGCAGTGGTTTTTTTATTTTAAATATAGTTTATCTTTGAAATACTAACCAATAAATTTTATTATTATGAGAATTGCAATAATTATTGTCCGATTACTTTTAGGAGCATTGTTATTATTTGCTTCTATATCTTATTTTTTTCATTTAATACCCGAACCTGAACAAACTGGAAATATGAAAATTTTCAATGAAGGATTAAAAGCATCGGGTTATTTAATGCCACTAGCTAAAGTCGTTGAACTTATTGCTGGTTTAACTTTTGTTACTGGAAAATTTATGAAAATTGGAGCCGTAATTGCAGTTCCTGTTACTTTGAATATTTTATTAATTAACGCGTTCATGATGCCCGAAGGAACTCCAATTGCTGCAGCTTTATTTTTAGGAAATTTGTTCCTGATTTATGCTAATTGGAACAGTTATAAACATTTGTTTACAGCATAATTTAAAAAAACCTGACAAGATTCGATATCTTGTCAGGTTTGTATAGAATTAAAATAATTATTTTACTTAAACATGCAACGCTCTATTATCAGTTGCGGCCAAAGCTGCTTCTTTAATTGCTTCCGCAAATGTTGGATGTGCATGACTCATTCTTGAAATATCTTCGGCACTAGCTCTAAATTCCATTGCTGTTACGGCTTCTGCAATTAAGTCGGCACAACGAGCACCAATCATGTGAACGCCTAAAACTTCATCGGTTTTTGCATCGGCTAGAATTTTTACAAATCCGTCTAAATCACCACCAGCGCGAGCTCTTCCTAATGCTTTGAATGGGAAACTTCCAGCTTTGTATTCGATTCCGTCAGTTTTTAATTGCTCTTCTGTCTTTCCAACAGCTGCGACTTCTGGCCAAGTATAAACTACTCCGGGAATTAAATTATAATCAATATGTGGTTTTTGTCCAGCTAAGATTTCTGCAACCATTGTTCCTTCTTCTTCGGCTTTGTGTGCTAACATTGCGCCACGAACGACATCACCAATCGCATAAATATTAGGAACATTTGTTTGTAAATGATCATTTACCTCTACCATTCCTCTTTCTGTCAACTTCACTCCTGCTTTATCAGCATTCAATCCGTCTGTGTAGGGACGACGACCAACAGCAACTAAACAATAATCGCCTTCAAGAGAAACCGTTTCTCCTTTTGCGTTATCTGCTTGAATTGTAACTGTTTTTCCTTTACGTTCCACCGATTTTACTTTGTGAGAAGTATAGAATTTCATTCCTTGTTTTTTCAGCACTTTAGTCAATTCTTTAGACAAACCCGCATCCATTCCTGGGATAATTCTATCTAAATATTCAACCACAGAAACTTGTGCACCCAAACGTAAATACACTTGTCCCAATTCAATTCCGATAACACCACCACCAATAATAACTAAATGTTTAGGAACTTCTGGTAATTTCAACGCTTCTGTAGATGTTATAATTCGCTCTTTATCTAATTTAATAAAAGGAAGATTTGACGGTTTTGAACCTGTAGCAATGATGATATTTTTAGCTTCTAAAACTTCTGAAGTTCCATCTGATTTTGAAACTTTTACATGAGTTGCATCTTCAAAAGAACCTAATCCTTCAAAAACAGTAACTTTATTTTTATCCATTAAGAATTTAACTCCACCACTAGTTTGGTCAACAACTGCTTGTTTGCGAGCAATCATTTTTTCTAAATTCACTTTTACTTTACCCGAAACTTCAATTCCGTGATCGGCAAAATGCTGTAATTCTTCATAATGATGTGAAGAAGCTAATAATGCTTTTGATGGAATACAACCTACATTAAGGCATGTTCCACCAAGAGTTGAATATTTTTCTATGATTGCGGTTTTGAAACCTAATTGGGCACAACGAATAGCTGAAACATATCCGCCTGGTCCCGAACCTATGATGACTACGTCAAATGAACTCATATTATATTGATTTGTGTGTTTTTATAAAAAGTTGCACAAATTTACGAATTAAATCACAATAGCAATGTCAATTTAAAATGTATTAGAGTTTTCTATAAATATACTTTTTGTGTACCGCAATTTCAGGACAAGACCTAGTTTAAAAAAAAATCCCAATTACGTTATGCATTCGAGATTTTTATAATTGAAGTCATTTAATTCTACGAAGTACTATTTTTCTTCAACATAACTTTGTAGGTATTGAAAACGCTCAGTGAGTTTTCCGTTTTCCGTCATTTTTGCCCTTTGTAGGATTCCGTCTTTATCGCCGTTGAAGAATGCAGGGATTACATGTTTCATAAACATTTCTCCAAAACCTTCACTGGCATCTTTAGGCAATTCGCATGGTAAATTATCTACAGACATCACCATAATAGAACCCGGATGTGTATAAGACACTTCTTTATGTTCGCTTGGTAAATAACCAAAGAACGGCTCGGCAATGGTTGATGCTTTTATCGTACAGGCAATTGGTCCATCAACATCGCAAGAGATATCGGCAACTACTTGAATTTTATTTTTTGGAGATTGCAACATCTCTCGTGTTAGAATATCCGGTGCTCCGTTTCCATGAAAGTGTCCTGCCATATAGATATCGGCTACTTCTGAAAAGCGTGCAAAGTCAGAGATGTATTCTTTTGGATTTTGATAGAAGTCTTTATTGTCTACTACTTTTCCATCCAATCGTTTGTTGTACTCTAAAACATCAATGTGTGTGTAAACAGGTGATGAGAAATTCTTGCTAAGAAAATCGGCAACCGAAACTTCTTTAACTTTCATTCCGTCCAACATTTCTTTTGCTCCCATTCCTACTTTACCAAAACCAGTAAGTACAATTTTGATGTTAGGAAGCACTGGTCTTTTTAAACGCTCAATTAAATCTTCTTTGTTCCTAAGTGTTTCTGCTTTGGGTAAATTAAACAAATCATATTTAATTCCGAAAGCTCTAAAACCATTGTAGGCGCCTACAATACCAGCATAACGACCAAAACCTATCAATCGTTTATGGTTGGTATCTACTATAGTTTCATGATCAAATAACTCAATGTTTTTCTCTAAAATTGCTTGAAGCAACTTTCTATTATAAGGTTGAAATTTAATAGTATGGGAAAAGAAAAAGTATTTCTTATTTGGAATTAAGGCATCAACAGGAACTTCTTTTACTCCAAAAAGCACATCACAATCACTCATGTCTGTGGCAACTTCTATTCCTAAATCGCTGTATTGTTGGTCTGTAAAAACACGTATGTCTGATGATTCAACTTTTACTATGGCATCTTTATGTTCTGCTTGTAATCGTACTAATTCTTCGGGTGTAAAAACTACTCTTCTATCCGGTGGTGTTTTTCTTTCTTTTATAACTCCAAATCTCATGGTCTTCTTTTTGTTTGTGATGCAAAAATACCATTAACGAAATCGTTTTCAAAGCTTTTTATTAAGAAGTCGTTTAATCTTCAATAAAAAAACACCTTTTATTCTATTTACTGAAAAACAACCACTTGACATTTTACACCTTCAAATTGTGAAAAACATGTTGATACCTTTCTGCAAAAGAATGTTTTTAGCTTGGTCGTTTGGTTATATTTGCTTTCCAATTTTTCTAAATTAATGAAACGATATTTATCTCTATATAGTACAACCCTCCTTTGTTTAAGCGTTTTTGTAGTTTCTTGCACTAAAGAAAAGAAGACGGCTGAAGGTGTGGTTAAAATAAACAAAAGCGGATTGCCTGTTATGCAACCGTTGCAAGAAGAAATGCCGCAGTTAACAGCTGCTTATGTCAATGAGAAAAAACAAAAAGTAGCGCATTTCTTTGATAAGGTGTGGAATGAAAACGACAATGTGAGTTTCTTGGTGGCTCAAAATGGGCAGATTATTTATGAGAATTACAAAGGTTTTGCTAATAAAAATAAAGGCGAAAACATTACTAAAGATACGCCTTTGCACATTGCGTCTGTAAGTAAGGTATTGACCGCAACGGCAGTGTTGATGCTGATTGATGCCAACAAGATAAAAATAGAACAAAAGGTTACTGAGTTTCTTCCTAATTTTCCTTATCCTGAGGTGACAGTTCAAACGCTTTTAAACCACAGAAGCGGCATGAAGAACTATGCCTATTTTACCTACAATACCGGTGTTTGGGATACTAAAAAAGAATTGACCAACGAAGATATTGTTACGGTAATGAAAGATTACAATATTCCGTTGGAGTCTAAAACAGATACTCGTTTTGGATATTGCAATACCAACTATGCCATGTTGGCGTTAATTATTGAAAAAGTGACCAAATTAAAATATCCCGAAGCTATGCAAGAGATGATTTTTAAACCACTTGGTATGACGCACACTTTTGTATATGAAACAGCCAAACACAAAGGCAACGTGTCGCTTTCTTATAAAGGCAACATGGATTTGGCGGTTGAATATCTTGATGGAATTTATGGCGATAAGAACATCTACTCTACTCCGAGAGATTTATTAAAGTTTGACAAAGCACGTTATGCGCCTTACTTTCTAAATCCTGAATTGTTGCAAAAAGTATATAAAGGATATAGTTATGAGAAGAAAGGTGAAAGAAATTATGGTTTAGGAATTAGAATTTTAGAATTTGACAAAGGCGAACCTTTTTACTATCATAACGGTTGGTGGCACGGCAATACGTCTTGTTTTATCAATATGAAAAAAGAGAAAGTAACCATGTTTGTTATCTCTAATAAGTACACTCATAAAACCTATCAAACTAAAAAACTAGCTCCAATATTTGGAGATTATCCTTTTAAATCGGTTGATGATAAAGAGGAATAATTTTATAAAAAGCCAGGTTAAGTGGCATAGTGACAATTTTTTATATATTTGTTTTTCCTCTTTAGTAAAAAAATAACATTATGTATATAGTACTAGGAACTGGTAGTTTTAAAGTAAAAGAATTTACTTCTGCAGAGTTAGATTTGACTGAATTGATTGAAGGCAAGACTAAAATTCAATACCGACAAGTCTATTTTCATTTTTGTTATATTCCCATTTTTGGTACTTCTAAACGCTGGGTGATTGTAAACAATGGCAAACACTTCCATTTGAACCGTTACCAGCAAGGACTTATTAAAGAAAAAAAGATTGTCGTTAAAAATCCTTGGTACAATCATTTAAAATCCTACTTGTTTTTTGTTTTGATTGCCTTATTTCTAGCAGGAGCTGGTCTATTATTTCTTTTTGAAAAATACATGAGCTATAGAGCAGAACAACGCGATCAAGAACTACAAACCCAATTCATAAACAATCCTAAAGCGGAGGATTATTACCAATGTTTTGATTATAATCAGCATTATGTCAATTTAAAATTAGACAGCGTTACACCTAAAGCCCTGTTGTTTAGCATTCCTGTATTGGATGAACAACAAACCAAAGGCTATGTAAATATTGAACGGGACTACTATTATGATACGCTGCATAAAACAACACAAGTGTGGGTAGACAGAAGCCTGATTGCCAAAGCTCATCGTAGTGAAGACAATTATAAATATACTTTTAAAGGAAGTAAAGTGCCACCACTGCGTTCGGTTTTAACGGGCCCTATGGTGGTGTCTAGAGTAAGAAGAGGAAAGGATTTTTATTAGAAAACTGCTTTGCAATAGATTACTTTTTATGTCGTTTTGTAATAATTAACCACAAAAGGAACAGAAGTTTTTTGGAACGCGGATGAAACGGATGAAACGGATTGACGCGGATTTTGATTTTAGTTGATGGAGATATTTGGAACACAGACCTGTCTGCCGACAAGCAGGTAAGAAAAATTAAAGAAATCTCTATAATTGTTGTTTTGAGTGCTGATAGCCCACAACCAAAATAAAACCAAAATCTCATCGTAAGGATGTGGTTTTTTTGTTAGATTTGTTATAAAGCTAATAGCAGTTTAGAGTTATTGAGTGATAGAGTATCAATTTAAAAGTTTGCAGGTACTTTAAAACTATATAAAAAAATGAAAAAAATTATATCTTTACTTTTATTACTATTGTCAATTCTGATGTATTCTCAAACATCAGAAAAAGAAAAATTAATTAGATTAATAGAATAAGATAGAAGTTATAAGGATGTTGTAAACTTTAAATGCAACATAACATACGACGAAACCTTAAAAAAAATAATTGTTATTGATAGTACCATTTTAGACTCAAAATGCTGTAATATAGACAAAACTATTTTTAAAATTGATGATATCATAAAAGACAGTTATGTTTATGAATTATCAAAAGATCCAAATGGATTAATGATGATTGTCATTCAAATTTTCACTAAAAATAAAGCTGTTGAAAAGACAACATTCAATGAGAATAGACAAAATTGTTCTACCAACTCCCCAAAAGAATATTTAAATATAATTTCCTGCTTCAATAATTTTAAAGGCAATACAGTTGAAGAATGTGAAAATTATTTGGAAGCAGTAGGCAAATTGCTAAACCTTGATAAAGCAAAACAAAAGAAACTTGTTGTTGAATAAAAAAAGCATGTTAACTGATATTTTAAATCAAAAAAACTATGAGAATTATAAAAGAGAACGTCAATCTATCCGCTTTGCTTTTTTATTTATTGATAATAATTCCTTTTGATTACATTTTTTTTGGTGCGTATATTAATGAAAAATTCGACTCTACATACTCTAAAATTATAGACATAGTTATTATAACACTAGAAGTAGCTTTACTGTTAAATTTTTCTATTAAAAACATCTATAGAATAGATTTTAGTGAAAATGGAATTGAAATTGCCTATAAGCTAAAAAAAACAAAAAAGAGATATGAAATTAATAATGTAATAAAAGTTATAATGTCCTATTCACAAAGGAATTCAATGAGCAATATAAATTTTTATTTTGATGATAATTCAAAAATTTCATTACCAACCTCAGAAAAGGAAGATTTAAAAAAAACATATAGAATTTTTAAAAATAAAAACATAGAATGTAAAGTACTTGGGTTGGCTGCTGGTAGAACTCCAGAAGATTACAAATGGTAAAAAACATCCCACAACACATTATAAGAATTTATTGTGTGAAAACAGACATTATACCGCTATAATCACAAAATTTATCAAAAACCATGAAAAAAAGCTATTTCTAATATTTTTAATGCTTTTACAATTTAATTGTTTTTCACAACAAATAGATTGTAAAACATTTAAAAGTGGTGAATTCTGCCAAGCAGATGATGTTGGGTTTTATTGT
>CANCFZ010000065.1 GCA_947377425.1 Flavobacteriaceae bacterium | reverse complement strand
ACTTGAGAAATCAATAAAAATATATAGATTGTTTTCTTCATGGTTATACTAATTGCTTTTCTAAATTAGATATAATTTCAACGGCTTTATCATAATCTTGTTGAATAGTAACGCTAGTTGACGGAGCATATCGAGCCAATTCACAATTTTCTGTAAGCGAAATAAACTCTGAAATAGTTTCGGAATTTGCGTTTCTCAAAAGAAGAATTTCAGAAATTTTATCTTTGCTCATATCGGACGTTTCAATACTCAATTTAGCTTTCAAGAAATTGTGCATTGCTTTTTCCAACGCAATATAAAATGGTTCTTTGTGATTAATTTGTTTTTGCGCTTCTGACAAATATTTTCTAGCCAAAGCATTGGATTTTTTCTTTTTATTTCCAACAATATCGGCATCTTCCGCTTCTTTTCTTTTTCTAAAAAGTATCAATGCTGGAATGCCTAAAAATGGTAAAATCAGTAACGAATAAAATAGTCCAGAACCTAAAAAATCGTTAGGTTCAATTGATTTTAATGTGGTTTTTTGTTTGATAAACGCAAATGCTTTAGTAGCCGTAACCGAAACCTTATTGATTCCCGAAACAACTGGCGAAGAATTGGAAAGTCCAGGTCCGTCCAAAACATTCAACAAAATTTCTGGCGAAGTGATGGTTTTATAACTTCCAGAACTCAAATCGAAATAGGTAAATCGCATCGGTTTAATTGGAAAATTGCCTTTTGATTGCGGAATAATCGTGTATTTATCAGAGGTACTTCCTGTCATTCCTGTTAATGGCATTGACACATTTTCAGCATGTTCTGGATCATACATTTCTAATGTTGATGGCACTTCTGGCTTTGGCAAACTGAATAATTTTAAGTTTCCTGTTCCAGTTACACTTACATTTAAGTCTAAAGATTCTCCAAATTTTAAACCTGTTCTTGAAGGCGTAACTTTGAAATTAAACTTACCAACAGCTCCCGAAAAACCTTCTGGTTTTCCTGCTTCTGGTAAAGGTTTAACCGAAATAACTTTGCTTCCTGCAGAAACGCGTTTGCTATCTTCAACCAATTGTACTTGCCCGAAAAAGTTGGGTCTTCCTCTTGGAACTTGGCAATCAATATCTAACGAAAGTGGTTCAATTTCAAGTTTTCCAGCTTTTTGAGGATATAATACTGTTTTTCTTAAAACTACATAACGATAACGTTCGCCTTTGAACATTCCTTCTTCGGCAACTAACTGTTTGATATCAATATTCTGACTCCAAAAATCATTGTATTTTGGCTTGTTGAGTTCGCGCCAATTGGTAATTCCGATGTTATAACTGAAGTATAATTTGTAAACTACTGTAATTGGCTCGTTCACATAAGGATTTGTTTTAGAAATATCAGCAACTAAATACAAATTGTTGTCTGCACTTACGGTTGCTGGTTCGTTCGGATCATTAGGTAAGTTAACCGCATCGGAAACATTAATTTTTATGGGTAATGTTTTATACAATTGCCCATTAATTTCAATAACTGCCTGTCTGATAACTAAACTTCCTTTTTTTAAAGGTAATAAAATATAGGTGTACGATTTTTGAAACGAACTTCTCCCATTAATCCACGATTGGCTTATGGATTGACTTGGCCCGCCAACCACTCTAAATCCGGAAGCTTCAAAATTGGGTGGAACAAAATTATCACCATCTTCATTCATAGAAAATTCTATACGAACTCTTTCGTTTAACCCTAAAGAGTTTTTGCTCACATTAGCTTCAAATTTTACTTGAGCTAATAGTGAGTTGGTTACAAATAAGACTATAAATACAATTATTCTTTTCATTTTCTCTTTCGTAATTCTATTAATTACCAATCTTTTTCAGGTTTTTTAGGATTGGCGTTAACTTTTTGAGCGTTAACTTTTTCTTGAACTTTTTTCTCTTCGTTATTTACAGCATCTAAAAGATTGTCGATTCGTTGTTTTGATGCGCCACTAGGTTTTGGTTGTGGCTTATCACCATCACCTTTGTCTTGTTTATCCTTATTATTGTTGCCCTCTTTTTTATTTTTATCCTTATTATCGCCTTTGTCTTTTTTGTCGTCTTTTTTATCCTTGTTTTGATCTTTCTTATCGTCCTTCTTGTCCTGCTTTTTATCTTTGTTTTTGTCTTTATTCTTGTCGTCGTTTTTAGGAGGATTTTCTTTCAGCATTTTCTTTGCTAAAGCATAATTATAGCGTGTTTCCTCGTCAGACGGATTATTTCGTAAAGCATTTTTATAGGCTTCAACTGCATTTGAATAATCTTTTTCCTTCATCATGGAGTTGCCAAGATTGTGAAATGCTTGATGCTTTTCTGGTTTGGTTTTGGCATCTTTTATGGCTTTTTCAAACTGATATTTGGCTTCTGCTGGTTGATTTTGTTTGTAAATAGTTGTCCCTAAATTATAAGATGCAATTGATTTCTTTTTGAATTTAGCTTGAGATAATCTATAATTTGCTTCGGCATCAACATAGTTTTTCTCTGCAAATTTTTCGTTCCCTTCAGGCAAAAATTTATCCTTCTCTTGTGCTTTAGATACAAAAGAGATTAGGATTATTATATATGTAACTATTTTTTTCATTTCACATTTTAAAAAGACGCAATGAATTACATCTCTACGATTCATTAAATAAATTCATTTTTCTTACCCATTTTGTTTTTCTCTCTGTTAAAAAAACATCCAAAAACAATAAGAAAAAACTAAATCCTAAAAACCATTGAAATTGCGATTTAAAATCGGCCATCATTGTACCTTCAAATTCAGTTTTTTGGGTATTATCCAATACCTTTTTTACATAATCCAAAACCGCTTTGGTAGAATTTCCATCAACATAGCCTCCTTTAGTGCTTTTTGCAATAGCTGATAATACGGCTGCGTTTCTCTTGGTAATTACCACTTGATTTTCATTGTCTTTCTGATAACTTTCTACTATTCCATTTCTTTTTAATGGAATTGGCCCTCCTTTTTCAGTCCCCACACCTACAGTAACTATTTTTAATCCTAATTTTTGAGCATCCTCGGCAGCGTTTTCTGCATTATCAGAATGATCTTCACCGTCCGAAATAATAACTAATAACTTGTTGGTTTTGTCTTTTTTATCAAAGAAATTATTGGCTGCTAAATCAATCGCTTGATCAATTGAAGTTCCTTGAGATGAAATCATTCCTGGGTTCATGGTTTGAAGAAACATTTTAGCAACTCCATAATCAGATGTCATTGGCAAAACTGGAAATGCACTTCCTGAATAAGCGATAATACCAATTCTATCGCTTCCTAATTGATTAATTAATTGAGAAACTATTTGCTTACTTTTCTCCAATCTATTAGGCGCCACATCTTCTGCCAACATACTTTTAGAAACGTCAATAGCAAAAACAATATCAATTCCTTGACGCTTTACTTTCTCCATTTTGGTTCCCATTTTTGGATTTACCAAAGCTATTATCAGAAATGTCATTCCTAGAAGAACTACACCAATTTTTAAAATAGGTTTGAATATAGATTTCTCTGGACTTAATTTTTTAATTAACTCCAAATCTCCAAATTCTCTCTGTTTTTTTTGTTTCCAATATTGAACATATAGAAACAACAGCGCCAAAATTGGAATGACAAACAGCAGATATAAATACCCTTTTTCTTCTAACTCGTACATTTTTTTAGGTTTTAGGTCTTAGGTCTTAGGCTTTAGTCTAAAAACATAAAATCTATTCTCTTTATTCTTTTATCTATTTTCTTTTTATATAAAACTTCTGAAAATAGTGTTTCGTAACAATACTTCTATCAACAATAAAATTCCAGCAATCCAAACAAATGGTCGGTATTTTTCATCATAATCATAGTATTTCAACTCCTGAATTTCTGTCGTTTCCAACTTATTAATTTCGTTGTAAATGCTTTCTAATTTGCTATTACTATTGGCTCTAAAATATTTTCCTCCTGTGTTTTTAGCGATGGTTTTCATCAATTGTTCATCTATTTCTACAGGCATCATTCGATATAAAAAATCCTTGCCGTTTGGAGCATAAGCATACGGAAATTCTGCCATACCATTTGAACCCAATCCAATGGTATATACTTTTATACCATATTCTTTAGCAATATCTGATGCTGTTTCTGGTTCAATAAACCCTGAATTATTTACACCATCAGTTAATAAAATGATGATTTTACTTTTGGCTTTGCTGTCTTTTAAACGATTTACGGCTGTAGTCAAACCCATTCCTATTCCTGTTCCGTCTTGCAGAACATTATCGAATTTAATATCTCTAATAGCTTCTTTTACAATAGTTTTATCACTAGTAACAGGTGTTTTAGTATAAGCTTCGGCCGCATAAACCACTACCCCAATTCGATCATTTGGTCTGGCGTCAACAAAATTAGAGGCGACTTCTTTTAAGGCTTCCATTCTGTTGGGTTTCAAATCTTTTGCCAACATACTACTTGAAAGGTCAATTGCCATTACAATATCGATTCCTTTGGTTGTTTTGGTTTCATTACTGATGTCGACTGTTCTAGGACGCGCTAAAGCAATTATCAAGGAACTTAAAGCCAATAATCGCAATACATTTAAGTACGGTTTTACTATCGCTAATGTTGATTTAGAGGTTTTAAATCCGCTAACTGAACTAATTTTTAATGTTGCTGATTGCTGTTTTCTTTTCCAAAAAAGCCATAGTGCAGCGATTGGAATCAGTACAAACAACCAAAAAAACTCTGGATTTAAAAATGTTATTTTTTCCATTATTCCTGAGCGTTTTTAAGTTCAACCGAATTGATGATTCGTTCTAGAATTTTCTTTCCATATTCATCACCTTCTCTATAAGAAACAATAATTTCTTGCAAACCACCATCTTGTTTGAACAATAAAATTTCATAATATAACTTCTGACTTTTGTTTTGGATTTTGTCTAACATTGTCATCGTTCCATAAGCTTTTACCCCTGTAATTCCTTTATCAGTATTGAAATCTTCTTGTTTAAAAATGATTTCATGTCCGCCTAATGATTCCCAAGTTTTGGTATTTCCTTCAAGAACAGTATCAAAATTTATATCTGTTTCTTTTTTATATTTTACTGTAGAAACTACTATATTAAAGGAATCCATCATACTTCCATAGATAAACATTTGCATCTCTTTTAAAACGGCATACGCCTCTTTTGGAAGAATTTTAGTTACATCCATTCGTTTCAAAACTTTTGGAGTTTCTATTTTTATACCTGGATTTCCATATTCGCTATACACCCATTCGCCTTCGGCTAGTTCTTTAGTTGGATGACCAATAAAATTGTCTTTTACGTAATCAAATCCTTTAAAATAAATTAAAGCTAGTATTGAAATTAGTATCACACCAAGAACAATTCCAATAGTTGAAATAATTCGAACTCGTTTTTGTTTTTTAAGCTTTTGAATTCGAGCCAATTCACGTTGTTGCTCATTCCAAGCTTCCAATTCATCATCTTTTTCAACTTCTGTTGGAATGGCTTTGTGGATAGTTACTATCGAACTCGAAATTCGTTTTTTATCTTCTTCTATTTCAAAATCTAAAGGTTTTACTTTGGCAAATTTCACTAAATCGGCTTGTTTTAACACTTTTTCAAGGTTTTCTAAAGTCGCGGCCGAAAGTTTTAATTTCTTTTGATTCGCCACTTTTCTTAAAGCAAATATTAGTTCAGAAGTTGTGCTTTCCATAGCTGGAATCTCTATTTCTTCTTCAATATAATTTCTGGCAATATCTGTCAGTTCAGAGTAATAAGATTTTACTTCACCGCGTTGCCAAAGCTCTTTTGATTCTAATTGTTGTAAAAGAGAAGTAGCCTTTTCAATGGGCGATGTGTAAACTATTTCTTCTGGTTTTTCACGATTTTGGTATTTTTTTAGTAACCAATAAACTACAAATCCAATTGCGACTAAAAAGAAAATTGCTAAAACATATTTCCACCAATTACTTGATGTTTCAACTTGTGCAACATCTTTTATATCGTACATTTTTTGTTTTAACGTATCGACTTTTACATTGTTAACCTCAACTTTTAAACTATCCGAAAAATTTGGTTTTCCGTTGATTAAGATTTGAATTCTTGGAATGTTATATTTTCCTGAATCAAATTGTGTTAACCCATACTTTTTGATTAATTCATATTTGCCATTCGATTTAATCGTATCAATCTTATACGATTCAATCACTTCTAAAGCGCCAAAATTTTTAGCTTTTGGAAAAACAACTTTATCTTTTTTATTTACTGATGCTTTTAATGTCAATTGGAACTCGGCTCCAATTTTATTTCGAGTTGTATCTATAGAAGTCGTTACTTTTTGAGCAAAAAGCGTTGTTGTGAATAGAAATAGTATGTATAATTTAAAATTCATTTGATTTTTGATTGAAGATTAACGATTTTTGATTTCAGAAGTGCCGTAAACGATTACATATAACTTTCACTTTGGAATTTTATCAATCTTCAGATTTATATTTCTTTATTGTTGATTGAAGATTAACGATTTTTGATTTCAGAAGTGCCGTAAACGATTACATATAACTTTCACTTTGAAATTTTATCAATCTTCCGATTTATATATTTTTTTATTTTAGATTATTTTTTGCTGTTTTAATACTTGATACAAAAATTGAGATCAATTCATTCACTTCTTTTTTAGCAATAACCAAATTATCTAAATCATTTGTTAAACTTGCCTTTTCAATAATTTTTAGACAAACGAAACTTTCTCTTAATTCTTTCAAACAAATTCCCATTTTATGAATAAAATCTTTTGTGCTTTCTGCACTTTGAGCCTCGCCGTAATTTAAAGCTGGAGAAGTTCCAGATCTGATAATTTGTCCTGCAAGATGATTTCCCGCATAGTTTTTTTCAAATTTACTTGCTACTACAATTATTATAGCTGCAAAATCTATCAATCTATCTTCTAATTCTTGTTTATTCATGGCTGTTTTTTTAATTAAAATCTGAAATCAAAAATCGTTAATCTTCAATCTGAAATCATCATCTCGATTTAAAATACCCTAATAATTTGGTTACATAACTTTCGTCAACACGCGTATTTACAGTTCCTGAACCGCATTTTGAAAAAATATCTTTAAAATAATTTACTTTTTCTTGATACTTTTTCTCATAGTTCATTCGAATATTTTTTGAACTTGTATCAACAATCATAATTTCTCCCGATTCGGCATCTTCCATTTCAACCATTCCTATGTTTGGCATTTTTTCTTCGCGAATATCATACACACGAATACCAGTGATATCGTGCTTTTTTCCTGCTATTTTTAATGTTTTTTCGTAATCATCATCACACATAAAATCGGAAATCATAAACACGATTGCTTTTTTCTTTTGTGTAGCCGATAAAAACTTCAATGCTTGTGACAAATCGGTTTTTTTGCTTTTAGGTTGAAACTCTATTAACTCACGAATAATTCGCAACACATGAGATTTTCCTTTCTTTGGCGGAATGTACAATTCAATGGCATCCGAAAATAAAATCAAACCAATTTTATCATTATTTTGTGTAGCCGAAAATGCCATTGTTGCAGCAATTTCAGTTACAATTTCACTCTTTAATTGATTTTTAGTTCCAAAACTTTCTGAGCCCGAAATATCAACCATTAACATCATGGTTAATTCGCGTTCTTCTTCAAAGACTTTCACATAAGGTTCGTTGTAACGAGCAGTAACATTCCAATCGATGGCACGAATATCATCGCCAAATTGGTATTGACGCACTTCAGAAAATGTCATTCCGCGTCCTTTAAACGACGTATGATATTCACCCGAAAAGATATGATCGCTCAATCTTCGGGTTTTGATTTCTATTTTACGAACTTTTTTTAGTAAGTCTTTTGTTTCCATGATTTTGCCACAAAGGCGCAAAGGCACTAAGTTTTTTTTAAAGAAAAAAGATTAAGGAACCTCTATTTCGTTTACGATTTTGTTGATGATGTCAACAGAAGTGATGTTTTCGGCTTCGGCTTCATACGTGATTCCGATTCTGTGACGCAATACATCGTGAACAACGGCGCGAACATCTTCTGGAATTACATAGCCACGACGTTTGATAAAAGCATAACATTTGGCAGCAACGGCTAAATTGATACTTCCACGAGGTGATGCTCCAAAACTAATTAATGGTTTTAGATTTTCTAATTTATATTTTTCTGGAAAACGAGTAGCAAAAACAATATCTAAAATATATTTTTCGATTTTTTCATCCATGTATACTTCACGAACAGCTTCTTGAGCGCGAAGAATTTGGTCAACCGAAACTACTTGATTTACTTTTTCATAAGCGCCTTTTAAGTTTTGACGAATTACCATACGTTCTTCATCCATTTTTGGATATTCGATAACTGTTTTTAGCATAAATCTATCAACTTGAGCTTCGGGCAACGGATAAGTTCCTTCTTGTTCAATTGGATTTTGAGTAGCAAGAACCAAAAAAGGTCGATCTAATTTGAAAGTTGTATCGCCAATAGTCACTTGTTTTTCTTGCATAGCTTCTAACAAAGCCGATTGAACTTTGGCAGGCGCACGATTAATCTCATCTGCAAGGACAAAATTGGCGAAAATTGGTCCTTTTTTAATAGAGAATTCGTTGGCTTTAATGTTATAAATCATAGTTCCAATAACATCGGCAGGCAATAAATCTGGTGTAAACTGAATTCTGCTAAAGCTACCATGAATGGCTTGTGACAGCGTATTAATAGCTAATGTTTTTGCCAAACCAGGAACGCCTTCAAGCAAAATGTGACCTTGACCCAAAAGTCCTATTAACAATCGTTCAACCATGTGTTTTTGACCTACAATTACTTTGTTCATTTCCATAGTAAGTAAGTCTATAAAAGCACTTTCTCTTTCAATTTTTTCATTGATTGCTCTAATGTCTAAAGCGGCAACATTTTCTTCCATAAGTTCTATTTTTATGCTACTATTTTGGTTCAAAAATTTAACATTTCAAAATTGAAGATTTTAACACAAATAGAATGTTAATAATGCGTTAAAACTTACATTCAAATCCTATTTTTAAGGATGATTTATGATTTTGTTTTAGTAATTTTAAACTTTTTAATAGAAAACACATGAAAACTTCATTATCACCGATTATTGCAGGAACTATGAATTGGGGAGTTTGGGATAAAAATCTCTCCACTTCAGAAATGGCTCATTTAATCAATATCTGTATTGAAAATAAAATCACCACTTTTGACCATGCCGATATTTATGGTGGTTACACTACAGAATCGCAATTTGGAAAAGCATTTGGCGAAAGCAAAATTGCAAGAAATCGATTGCAACTGATTTCTAAATGCGGCATCCAAATGACCAATGGAAGACCAAATAGAGTCAAACACTACGATTATTCTAAAGATTACATTATTTGGTCGGTTGAAAACTCCTTAAAAAATCTCCAAACTGATTATTTAGATGTGTTACTTTTGCATCGTCCGAGTCCGTTAATGGTAGCTGATGAAATTGCCGAAGCGGTTGAAAAACTAAAAACAGAAGGGAAAATTATTGATTTTGGATTATCGAATTTTACTTCATCTCAAACGGAATTAATTCTTCAAAAAACTGAAATTAGTTACAATCAAATTCAGTTTTCGGCAACACATCATCAAGCTATGTTGGACGGAAGTTTAGATTACATGAAAATTCATGATATTATTCCGATGAGTTGGAATCCGCTTGGAACTGTTTTTCGTGAAGACATTGACCAAACGCGAAGATTAAAAAAACTGCTAGTGCAATTGGTTGAAAAATATGAGGTTGGTTCGGATACAATTTTATTGGCTTGGATTTTAAAACATCCATCAAGAATTTTACCTGTAGCCGGAACTGTAAATATTGCCAGAATTCAGCAATTAATGAAAGCTGTTGAATTAGATTTAGATCAATTAGATTGGTTTGCCATTTGGAGCGAAAGTATAGGGAATGAAGTGCCTTAAAAACTCATGAAGTTTGAAGTACTAAATACGAGGAAAAAATCTTGTACTTTGTACTTTGTAAATCGTACTTAACTATGATAAACAAACGCCTACTTATCAAGAACCTACTTGCTCACAACGATGAGAGTAGTTTTTATGACAAGAAGCGACAGTTGAATTTGCATACAAAGGAAGGAAAGGCAAAATTTTTAAAACACATTTGCGCTTTATCTAATTCTAATCCCTCTAACAATTCTTATATTGTTGTTGGCGTTGAAGATCAGGATAATGAAATTACTGGCGACGATTTTTTTGACGACAGTCGGATTCAGAATTTAGTGAATGCTTTTTTGGAAAATCCGCCTAAGATTCAATATGAAAATGTGCCTTTTCCTAATTTACCAAAAGATAAAGTTATTGGTTTGGTGACAATTAAGCCAAAATCTAAAACTTCTTATTTCAAAAAAAACATTCATACTATTTTAGCCAATACTGTTTTTGTTCGTCGTGGCAGTAATTCTATTCCTACGGAAGATAAAATTCCGTACACAAAACAAAATATTGAAACGGTAATTAGTATTGAAAATAATTCTAGAAATAGTATTGAACACACACTTGATGGTGTAATTGATTTTGTAAATAATCGTCACAAAGACATGCCTTCTAAGTATAAAGTTTTTAAGGAGTTATTTGTGATTTGTTGGGCTGGAATTCCGAAAAAAATTCGTGATAAAACGTATTTTTCAAGAGTTGACATTGAGTTAATTAACGAACAAGTGAAACTGTTTTATTCGGCGCAAGATGATGTTGCTATCGAATATGATGAAAATACGTTTACCATTACAGAATATGTTCCGCTTGGATTGAATGATAAAACGAGTTATTATCCTTTGGAGCAACAAAA
>CANCFZ010000064.1 GCA_947377425.1 Flavobacteriaceae bacterium | reverse complement strand
TTGCATTAAATCACCACCCCAAAAACGAATATTAGCGTTTGCATCTTCTTGATACAATGCTTTCATTAAATTGGAGCCATGTAAATCGCCTGATGCTTCGCCAGCAATGATGTAGTATTTCATATTACAAAAATAATGTTGCTATAGCCAAAACAATTGTTGACAAAACTACTCCACGAGCCATAAGTTCTTTATTCTTTTTAAGTAAAATAAAGAAAATTATAATGTTTAGAATGGCTCCAAGAGTAATTACTTTTCCCAGAATTTGTTCGGCTCTAATGGCTTCAAAATCTCTAAATAAATTGTAATTTGTAAAAAAAGCTAAAAATAACGACGCTCCAAGTAATGCGGATACAATTCCGATAAAAAGCCCAATTAGTAAATCTGTTTTTTTCATTATATTTAAAATCTAAAATTTCATATCTAATATTAAAACTCCCAAGTATTTAAGGTTTGAATAGCATGATGCGCCGTCAAATCATAGTGAACAGGAACGATTGAAATGTAATGATTTGCCAATGCCCATTCATCGGTATCTTCACCTTTGTCTAAATTCACAAATTCCCCAGTCAGCCAGTAATATTCTTTTCCAAAAGGTGTAACACGTTTGTCAAATTTTTCTTGCCACATGGCTTTCGCTTGACGGCAAATTTTAATTCCTTTTATTTCTTCGGTTTTTAGTTTTGGGAAATTTACATTTAGAACTGTTCCTTCTGTCAAACCGTTTTCTAAAACTTGCAATGCAATTTTTTTTATAAAAGGCTTTATTTGTTCAAAATCGGCATTCCAATTATAATCCAATAATGAAAAACCAATAGCAGGAATTCCTTCGATACCCGCTTCAACCGCCGCACTCATAGTTCCTGAATAAATAACGTTTATTGAAGAATTGGATCCATGATTAACACCAGAAACACACAAGTCTGGTTTTTGTTTCATAACTTCATTTACGGCCATTTTGACACAATCTACTGGAGTTCCCGAGCAACTGTATTCGGTAATCTCGGCATTTTCGGCAGAAATTTTATTCAAATGTAATGTGTTATTAATAGTTATCGCATGTCCCATAGCACTTTGCGGACTATCGGGCGCTACTACAACTACGGTTCCAAGTTCGCTCATTACGGCTATTAACGCACGAATTCCTGGAGCAGAAATACCATCGTCATTGGTAATTAGAATTAAAGGTTTTTTGGGCATTTGAATTTTTATTAGTGTAACAAAAGTAATTATTTTACGACTTATTCCATTACAAAATCAATAACTTTGAAGCATTGTTATGGTTTTAACAAAAAATTATACGCAGTATCTGTTTTGTGGCATAGTTTTTTGTGTATTTTAGTCAAAAATTAATGAATACAATTATTCTATTTATGAAAAGACACTATAAAGTTGTACTACTAGTACTAGCACTTTCTGTTGGATTGTGGAGTTTTATTCCTAAATCTCAGACTGACCCAGAAAAAGACAAGTTATTGCTTGAACTTTTGACGTATGTAATTGAAAAAGGACATTATAATCCAGCTGCAATTGATGATACTTTTTCCAAAGGAATTTACAAAGATTATATTTCGGCTTTAGATCCATCAAAAAGATTCTTTTTGCAATCGGATATAGATGAATTTGCGAAATATGAAACTCAAATTGATGACCAAATAAAAAACAAAGACCTTACTTTTTTTGATTTGACTTATAATCGTATGGTAAAACGTATGGATGAAAGTAAAGAATATTATAAAATTGCTTTACAAAATCCTATTGATTATTCAGTAAATGAGGATATTAACACAAATTATGAAAAAGCTCTTTATTGTAAAAGTGTTGATGAACTAAAAGAGCGTTGGAGAAAACAAGTTAAACTTTCAACCCTAGCATCCTTAGTTGAAAAACAAAAAATGCAAGATGATATTCAGAAGAATAAATTGAAATCTCCAGAAGAAAAATTAAAAGAATTCAGAACTAAATTAGGCGATAAATTAACTAAAGTTGCGGAAGATAAATTCAAGGAAAATCTTGCTAAATCAGATACTTTAACAATTAAAACGTATGCGCAATTAGAAAAAGAGACTAGGGAAAAAACCTTAACGTCTTTAAATGATAATTTTGCATTTATTAGTAAAGAATTAGATAGAGAAGATTGGTTTTCGGTATATGTAAATGCCATTGCTTCTCGTTTTGACCCGCACACATCTTATTTTGCTCCAGATGAAAAAGAGCGTTTTGATGTTAGTATGAGTGGAAAATTAGAAGGAATTGGAGCAAGACTTCAAAAAAAGAATGATTTTACTGAAATCACTGAATTGATTTCTGGTGGACCAGCATGGAGAGAAAAAGAGCTTGAGGCTGGAGATGTTGTTTTGAAAGTAGCTCAAGGGGATAATGACCCAGTTGATGTTGTTGGTATGCGTTTGGATGATGTTGTTAAAAAAATAAAAGGACCAAAAGGAACAGAAGTTCGTTTGACTGTTAAAAAAACGGATGGTTCTTTGAAAGTTATTTCTATAATCAGAGACGAGGTTGAGATTGAGGAAACGTATGCTAAATCTAGTATTGTAGAGAAAAACGGAATTAAATATGGAATCATTTATTTGCCAAAATTCTACATTGATTTTGAAAATAAAGACAGTAGAGATGCGGGTAAAGATATTGCAATAGAGGTTGAGCGTTTGAAAAAATCAGGTGTTCAAGGAATTATTATGGATGTTAGAGATAATGGAGGAGGTTCTTTGAAAACGGTTGTTGATATTGGCGGTTTATTTATTGAACAAGGGCCAATTGTACAAATTAAATCGGCTGCAGGAAAAAAGGAAGTGCTATTTGATAAAGATCCAAAAGTAGAGTGGGATGGACCATTGGTAATCATGACTAATGAGTTTTCGGCATCGGCTTCAGAAATTTTAGCTGCCGCCATGCAAGATTACAAACGTGCTGTAATTATTGGAAGTAAACAAACTTATGGTAAAGGAACCGTTCAAAATGTTATTGATTTGAATCAGTTTGTTAGGGGTAATACGCTTGGTGATTTAGGAGCTTTGAAAACTACTACACAAAAATTCTATAGAATTAATGGTGGCTCCACACAATTAGAAGGCGTGAAAAGTGATATTGTAATTCCGGATAGTTATGCATATTTAAAAATGGGTGAACGCGATGTTGACAATGCAATGCCATGGGATAAAATTGATCCAGCGGAATACCAATTATGGAATAAACAGCAGAATTTTGATTTGGCAGTTACTAATAGTAAAAAACGTATAGAAAATAATTCACAGTTTAAATTGATTGATGAAAATGCAAAATGGCGTCAGGCAAAAAATGAGGAAAATGTGTATAGTTTACAAATAGATACGTTTAAGCAAGAGCAAAAAGCACTTGAAGATACTAATAAGAAATACAAATCTATTGCAGATTATTCAAATGTTTTAAAATTCAAATCATTACCTTTTGAAGAAGACCAAATGAAAAGTGACTCAACTTTAAAAGAAAAACGTGACAGATGGCACGAAAGTTTATCCAAAGATATTTATGTTGAAGAAGCAATTCATGTACTTGATGATTTGCAATCGGGTGCTCCAAAAAAGGCGTTGACGTCTAAAATAAAAAAAGAGAAAGTTATAAAAACATAAAATTAGCTTTTATTTCAAACGAAAACGCTCCAAATTAATAATATAATTGGAGCGTTTTTTTTTATGGATTAAAGTGAAAAATCAAATCCACCCGAAAGTGGATTTAGAATAATCATCTTAATTTTTGTAATTTCTTTTGAGCTTTTTCTAAATCCTCTTGAGCTTCTTTTATTCTTAGTTGTTGTTTGGTTAAATCTACATTTCCTTGTTCTATTTCAACTGGAGAAAGTTTTCCTTTTGATTTATTTTTTTCAAATTTCTCTTGCATTTTTTCAAGCTTCTTTTGCTCTTTTTCTATTTTAGATTGAGAATCATTAACATCATCTTGAGCGTTTGAAATTCGTTTTTGTTCCTTCTCAAATTTGTCTTGCTTTTTCTCAACTCTTTTTGAATCTTTTTCAGCTTGTTTTATTTGGTTTTCGGCTTCTTGTTGTTGTTTCAAAGCTTTTTTACCTTCTTTGAGTTGTTGTTCTAATACTTCTTTTTCTAAAGTTTTTGGTTTTCCCGTGTACACACTATCTTGATTTTGCGTTGTAGAATCAATAGTTGGTTTGACTTGATTTTCTTGAGCAAAAAAGTTTTGAAAACTTATTAGAAGAACTGTGGTTAGTAATAATTTAATTTTCATATTTGTTTCAGTTTAAAATTAGTATTGGTTTAAGTAAAGGATTTAATTTATAAAAATATGAAAAATAGTTTAGCTTTTAAAATGCTTTTATGTCTAATGATTTCTACAATATTTGTTTCATGTAAAATGAATAATGAAGAAAAAACTAATGAGGATTTAATTCAGAAAGGAAAGGCTAATGGTAATCAGACATTTGATTTTTTGCCAAGTTCAACTTCTAATGAAATTGTGGTTCATGATTATTATACATTGTCTTACAAGGAAGGATATGAACAAGCTGAATGGGTTGCTTATGAATTAAAGGAATCCAATTCGTATCATGATTTTGAAAGACCATTTTTTATTGAAGATAATAAGGTTGAAACGGGTTCTGCCAATTGGAAAAACTATAAAAATTCGGGATATGATAAAGGGCATTTGTGTCCGGCTGGTGATATGAAATTTTCAGAACATGCTTATGACGATACTTTTTTCACTTCCAATATTTCACCTCAATTGCATGAGTTTAATGATGGTATTTGGAACACCCTTGAGGGTAAAGTACGTTATTGGGCATCAAAATATGATGGTATTTATGTAGTAACAGGTGGAGTTTTACGATCTAATTTAAAAACAATTGGTAAAGAGCATGTTGCAGTACCTGACTATTTCTACAAAGTTTTATTGGATGAATCTGATGGAGCGTATAAAATGATTGGTTTTTTGGTTCCAGCTGTTGATAGTAACAAACCACTATACGAATTTGTTGTTCCAGTAGATGAAATTGAAAAAATGACCGGAATAGATTTCTATCCAAAACTGGAGGATAAAATTGAAAATGAGCTTGAGAAAAAGAGCGATTATAAAGGATGGAGTTTTTAATTACATTACCACTCATTAACCTTGTTAGCATCCATTTTTAAGAAAATAAACAATAATATTGTAAATCCCCACAACCCAGAACCACCATACGAAAAGAAGGGTAACGGAATTCCAACAGTAGGGAAAATACCCGCAACCATTGCAATGTTTACAAAAAAGTGTATGAATAAAATACCAGCAACAGAATAACCATAGACGCGACTGAATTTTGTTTTCTGCCTTTCGGAAAGGTATATTATTCTTAAAAATAAGGCTACAAATAATCCAATAACAATTAAAGAACCTACAAAACCCCATTCTTCACCAACGGTTGTAAAGATGTAATCGGTGTGTTGTTCAGGTACAAAACCTCCTTTTGTTTGTGTTCCTTCAAGGTAGCCTTTTCCAATCCATCCGCCAGAACCGATGGCAATTTCTGATTGATGAATGTTATATCCAATGCCTTTCATATCGACTTGTTTTCCCAATAAAATATTGAAACGGTCTCTATGGTGTTGTTTGAATACATTGTTAAAAACAAAACTCACCGAAAACGAGAAAATAGCTACGATTACTAATACAATACCACTAGCAAGAATATTACGGTCTATTAATCGACTTCGATAATAATTGATTACTAAAACAACAGCCGCTATACCAACAACAATAAAAGGATTGTTGGTAACAAGCATTAATATGAATAATATAATTGCAATAAAACCAGTTAATAAATACCAACCAGGCAAACCTTCTCTATACAAAACAACAAAGAAAATAGCGTAAATTAAGGCACTACCTGGGTCATGGATTGCTATTAATAATACAGGTAAAAATATGATTGATAAAGCAATAATTTGATTGTTTAAGTTTTTTAAATTCACTTGAACATCCGATAAATATTTGGCTAATGCCAATGCTGTAGCGGCTTTTGCGAATTCTGAAGGCTGAAGTCCGAATGCACCAAACGAGTACCAATTGGCTTGTCCTTTTACTGATTTTCCAAATAGGAATAATCCAGCTATAGATAAAACGGATATCGTGTAGATAACAGAAGCATATTTTTCATAAAACTTCCCTTCAACAAAAAGAATTACAAGAATTAATGGAAATGCCAGTCCGATATACAATAGTTGTTTGCCATAAAATTGAGATAAATCAAAGATGGAGCCATCGCCTGTAACTGATGACAATGATGAAGAATAAATGTTTAACCATCCCATTACTACTAATGTAATAAAGATGACAACACTTATCCAATCAATATTGCTTGTTATGCTTTGGTTTCTCATTTACTTCTTTTTAACAGAATCTAATTTGGTTTCTTTTTTATCGTTTATAGAATCTTTATGTTTGATTTTGTATAAACTATCTTTTATTCTTGAATTGAGTAATGCAATGCTATCTTGATGTTTTTGAGGGTATAACTTTCGGTATTGGTCTTTCAAACTTCCTTCTAACATTCGTTTCTCAAAGTCAACTTTGGTGATTTTTCTTCTTAGATATTTTTCTATCATAAGAGTTGTAATTGGTCCAGCCCAACGTTTTCCCCAATAACCATTTTCTACAAATACTGCAATGGCAATTTTAGGGTTGTCTTTGGGTGCAAAGGCAACAAAAATAGAGTGATCTTGCAATTTCACACGTTTTCCGTTTACTTTTAAATAGTTCTCAGCAGTTCCTGTTTTACCACAAATATCGATTCCTGCAACTCCTAATCCAAAAGCCGTTCCTTTGTTGTACACATCAAACATTCCGCTAATTACAGGTTCAAAATGTTTTCTGTCAATAGTTGTAACATGCTTGGTTCGGAATTTTTTATCTAAAATTTCTCCTTTAATTCTTTTAACAATATGAGGTGTATAATAATAACCTCGATTGGCAACAGTTGCCATTAAGTTTGCCAGCTGAATAGGAGTTGTTAAAACTTCTCCTTGACCAATAGCATTAGATACAATAGTTTTTCCATCCCAATTCCATCCAGAATATAATTTGTTATAGGTTTTTGATGTTGGGATTTTGCCTTTTTTTCCGATGGGTAAATCATAACCCATAAAAGCTCCCAATCCGAAACTTTTTAGGTGATCACTCCATTTATCAACAGCATAAGAATGGTTGTTGTATTTGTTTATAGTTTTAATATACACATTAGAAAAATAGGTGTTGCATGACTCATAAATTCCATTGTGTAATTGCATCGCGCCTCCATGACAGTGGCATTTCATGAATCTGCCACGAGCATAACTAAATCCATGATTACAATAAAACGTCGTGTTTTCATCAATAACACCTTCTTGCAAAGCTACCAAAGCGGTTAATATTTTGAATGGCGAACCTGGTGGATATTCGGCTAAAAGCCCTCTGTCATATAATGGTTTTGCAATAGAATCGTTGTGTAATAAAGTGTAATTTTTAGAACGTTGTCTTCCTACCAATAAAGCTGGATTAAAATCTGGAGCACTTACAAGAGCAAGAATTTCTCCTGTTTTGGGTTCAATTGCTACAATTCCACCCCATTTGTTGACCATTAATTCTTCACCATATTTTTGAAGTTCTCCGTCGATGGTTAAAGTTAAATCATCTCCTTGTTTGGATAAAGTATCGAATTTCCCTTCTTTGTAAGAACCAATTTCTCGGTTAAATTTATCTTTAAGAAGGTATTTTACTCCTTTTTGTCCTCTTAAAAAGGTTTCGTAACTTTCTTCAATACCTTGTTTGCCAATTAAATCTCCTCCTACATAATACGGATTTTTCTTTACGATGTTTTCATTTACTTGAGTGATAAATCCAAAAACATTGGCGCCATATTCAACTTGATAATCTCTTAACGAACGTTTTTGAATATAAAAACCTGTAAATTTTCTAATCTTTTCTTGAAAAGCAGCATATTCCATTTTGTTCAATTGAGGAAGAAAAACAGAAGGTAACATCGGACTATAAACTCTAGCTTTCTTCATTTTAGTAATGAAAAATTCCTTGTCTACATCTAACAATGAGCAAAATTCTACAGTGTCCATTTCTTTTACATCCTTAGGAATAACCATGATGTCATAAGAAGGTTGATTGGCAATTAAAAGTTTGCCATATCTATCATAAACATAACCTCTTTCGGGGTAATCATATTTTATTTTGATAGCATTGTTTTCAGATTTCAACTTGAAAGAGTCATCAATAATTTGCAAATAGAAAAGTCGTATCAACAACAAAGACGCTGTGATAAGTATTAATGCTGGTAGCAATGCTTTTCTCATCGTTTACTTGGCTTGATTAAGTAAATAATTAAGATACAAATTATAATGGTGAATAATGTGCTGACAACAGTTCTTAAAATAATGTCCCAAAGGAATTCAAAAGTGAAAACTTCTAAAACAAACAAAGTTAAATGATGAATGATAACCGCTAATAATATAAACGAAAAACGTTCTGGAGTCAATACATCATTAAGTCTAACTGTTTGATATTCATAACTCAATCCAAAGGCGAACTTGAATAAAGACGGTCTAAAGGACGCAAGCATTACGCAAGCAGCTGCATGAACTCCACCAGAATTACAGAATAAATCCATTGTTAATCCAAGTAAAAAACTTGCTGCTAATAACCCATATTTATTTCCATTTACAGGATAAAGAATGATGAATAAAATATAAGGGTACGGATTGATGTACCCCAGAAAGTTGAAATTATTGAAAATAATAACTTGTACCGCAAGCAGCAAAATGAATCGGGCGATATTGTATAACATAGCACTATTCATTCTTTTCGTTCTTTTTTTCTAGGTTTATAATTTCGTTGCTGTCTTTATTTTTTATGATATATACATGACCTAAACTGGTCATGTCATTGAATAGTTTAACATCAATAGTGTAAAAATTGGTTTGATTATCGATGTAAATTTTATAGATAGTTCCAATTCCGATATTTTCAGGAAAAATATGAGATTGACCTCCTGTAACAATGGTATCACCTTTCTTAACGGAAGCTAATCTAGGAACATCAACCAATTGCACAAATCCAGTATTCTTTCCATTCCAAGTTAATGAACCGATATGATTTGATTTTTTTATTTTTGCGTTTATTGGCGATTCAGTGTTAAGAATACTTAAAACCGTACAATAATTTGCAGAGGTGTTTTCTACCACACCAACAATACCAACGCTATTAATAACACCCATGTCTGATTTAACACCTTGTTTAAATCCGGTATTAAGTGTTAGAAAATTAACTTGGTTGCTATACGAGTTTTTGATTACTTCCGATTCTAAGATATTGATTTTTTTAACTCCTTTGATAGAATCTAAATTTGGAATTTTAGTAGTGTCTTTGATATTGAAAAGCAAACTTTTTAACCGCGCGTTTTCTTTTGCCAATTCTTCGTTTTGAACTTTCAAATTAAAATAACCTTCAACATTATTGGTCATTTGATACACGCCACCAGTAAAGAAGTTTGCCGAACTAATCATTTTACTTCTATGGTACGAATGCGATTGAATGGTTAGTAATAAGGATATTACCATAAGCAGCAAAAACAGCATACGATAGCTGTTTTTAAATATAAAATTAAATATTTGCTGCATTTCTTTTTAGTTCAATGGTCCGTATTCGGTTCGAAACTTGTTTCTTGAAATATTATTTAATTAAGATGCTTCTAAATTTTGGGATGTTCTTCAATGCCATACCTGTTCCTCTAACAACAGCTTTCAATGGATCTTCTGCAATATAAACGGGTAAATCTGTTTTTAATGAAATACGTTTATCTAAACCGCGAAGCATCGAACCTCCACCTGCTAAATAAATACCCGTGTTATAAATATCGGCTGCTAATTCAGGCGGAGTTTGCGATAAAGTTTCCATAACCGCATCTTCAATACGTTGAATGGATTTGTCTAATGCTTTTGCAATTTCTCTAAAAGAAACCTCTACTTGTTTTGGTTTACCGGTAAGTAAATCTCTTCCTTGAACCGACATGTCGTCTGGAGGAGTATCTAATGCATCAGTTGCAGACCCTACTGTGATTTTAATTTTCTCCGCTGTGGTTTCTCCCACAAAAAGATTGTGTTGTGTTCTCATGTAATAAATGATGTCATTAGTAAAAACATCACCCGCAATTTTAACGGATTTATCACAAACAATTCCACCAAGAGCGATAACAGCAATTTCTGTTGTTCCTCCACCAATATCAACAATCATGTTTCCTTTGGGTTGCATAATATCAATTCCAATACCGATAGCAGCAGCCATTGGCTCATGAATCAAATATACTTCTTTCCCATTGACACGCTCACAACTTTCTTTTACGGCACGCATCTCCACTTCTGTAATTCCTGACGGAATGCAAACCACCATACGTAAAGCAGGCGTAAACATTTTTTTCTTTAAAGCCGGAATACTTTTGATAAACATACTAATCATCTTTTCAGACGCATCAAAATCGGCAATTACTCCGTCTTTTAATGGGCGTATCGTTTTTATGTTTTCATGAGTTTTACCTTGCATCATGCTGGCTTCTTTTCCAACAGCAATGATTTTTCCAGATACTCTGTCTCTGGCAACAATAGAAGGGCTATCAATCACAACTTTATCGTTGTGGATGATTAGCGTGTTTGCGGTACCAAGGTCAATTGCTATATCCTCGGTCATGAAATCAAAAAATCCCATACTAATAAAAGGGTTTTAGTTTGTTATAAATAGTTTAAGCCTACAAAAATAATAAAATTAATGTTTAAAATGACGTGTTCCAGTAAATACCATTGCAACTTTATTTTCATTGCAATAATTGATACTCATTTCGTCTTTTATAGAACCCCCGGGTTGAATAACAGCCGTAATTCCTGAATGATGCGCAATCTCAACACAATCTGGAAACGGAAAGAAAGCATCGCTTGCCATCACTGCCCCATGCAAATCAAAACCAAAAGTTTCAGCTTTTTCAATTGCTTGTTTCAATGCATCTACTCTCGATGTTTGTCCAGTTCCTGAAGCGACTAA
>CANCFZ010000063.1 GCA_947377425.1 Flavobacteriaceae bacterium | reverse complement strand
TTCTTGGAACAGGGAAAAAAGAAGGTTTGGTGGGATTAATAGCGCACGAAATGGGACACTCATGGTTTCAACATATACTTGCGTCTAACGAAAGTAAACATCCGTGGATGGACGAAGGATTTACGTCATTTATTGAAGATTTGGGCGTGAATAAAGTTTCTGAACAAAAAACAGAAAATCCATTTTTTAGTGCTTACAAAAGCTATATCACTCTAGCAAATTCAGGAAAAGAACAACCGCTTTCTACACACGGAGACCGATATGATGAAAACAAGAGTTACAGCGTAGCTTCTTACAGTAAAGGCGAGGTTTTTCTGGCACAATTAGAATACCTCATCGGAAAAGAAAATCTAATGAAAACTTTAAGAAGATATTTCTATGATTTTAAATTCAAACATCCAACACCAAATGACATTAAACGAAGTGCCGAAAGAGTTTCTGGAGCAAATTTAGATTGGTATTTGACCGATTGGACTGAAACTTTGAACACAATTGATTATGGAATAAAAAATGTAGAAGGTGCAACAGATGAAGTTCAAAAAACTAGAGTTTCGTTAGAACGAATAGGAAGAATACCGATGCCAATGGATGTTTTGGTTGAATATGCAGACGGAACTAAAGAAAGTTTTTATATTCCGTTACGAATGATGAGTTTTGAAAAAGAAAATCCAACTCTCCAAATTAAAAGAACAGTTTTAAAAGATTGGGCTTGGGGAAATCCAAATTATTTTTTTGAAATTAACCACGAAAAGTCCTCTATAAAGAAAATCACAATCGACCCAAGTAAATTAATGGCAGATGTGAAACCAGAGAATAACATTTATGAAATAAAATAATGTTAAAAGCGTTCTACATTTAGGAACTCTTTTTTTGAAATAGAATTTGTATTTTTACCGCGTCTATAAAATTTTTATATGAAACATCTTCAAATAGCATTGCTTTTACTTTTTTTAGGTTTTGGATCTAAATCAATTGGTCAAACGATTAGGCTGAAAACTAGTAGTGTAAGTTATATTGAAAAATTAGAAAAAAAAGGTTGGGGAGAATGGTCTGATTTTGTTAAAGCTGAATTAGTGGTTACTATAGATGCTAAAAAAGATAGAATTATAGTAAACTCTCCCGAAATTCAAGTGTTTACAATACTTTCTTATGGTGAGAAAATAGAAACAGAAACCAGCAAAATAGTTCCGTTTGATTGTATTGACAATAATGGTTCAAAGTGCAAAATATTAGTAATTACAAGAAAAGACGAAGGAAATAGAATGCAATTTTATATCAATTATTCGGAATTAAAATTTGTTTATAACATCTATAATTAATTGCAATTATGGATTTTACTTATCCGAAAAAAGAAAAACTTAAAAGCCAAAAAATAATTGATTCTCTTTTTTCTGGAGGAAAATCGGTTTCAAAATATCCTTTGCGATTGGTTTTTACGCCAATTCCTGATGCTGATGAAACATTAAAATTTGGTGTTTCGGTATCTAAAAAACATTTTAAACGTGCTGTTGATAGAAATTATTTCAAACGTGTTTTAAGAGAATGTTATAGATTAAATAAACATTTAATTCACGATAATTTAGACAAACCGTATGCGATAATGTTCTTTTATCAAACCAAAGAACGGCTGACCTATCAAGAAATAAACGAAAAAACCATTCAATTATTCGAAAAATGGATTGTTGCAAAAAAGGAAGAAATTAAAACAGAATAGAAAACACAAACTTCTTAATGAAGATATAAAAAATTAGTTTTTTAACGTTTATACTATATATTTGATTTTGTTTATTAAATTCGTTGGTTAAAATTCAAAAAAAATGCTTAAATACTTTAAAAAAAGATACATAATTGCAGTTGCCGCTTCAGGATTTTTCTTTGTTGCTGCTAGTTTCAAAGACGATTTTTTTGAAATTGCTAAGCAAATAGAAATTTTTACTACACTTTTTAAAACCGTAAATCAGAATTATGTTGACGAAATAAATCCAGCAGAATTAATGGACAAAGCCATTAAAAGTATGCTTGCCGATTTAGATCCATATACCAACTACTTCAATGAGCAAGATGTTGTAAAATTCAAAATCAATAATACCGGTGAATATACTGGGATTGGCGCTATGATTACTCGAAAAGAAGATAAGCTAATCATCAAAGAACCTTACAAAGGATTTCCTGCAGACAAAGCTGGATTGAAAGCTGGTGATGCTATCATTCAAATTGGTGATGTACTACTTTCTGACTTTAAAGACGATGCATCACAATTATTGAAAGGAGCTAAAAATACTAAAGTTGATATAAAATACATTCGCCAAGGAAAAACACTTTCATGCCAACTAATTTTGGATGAAGTTGAAATAAAAGCAGTTCCGTATTTTGCCAAAATAGATGATAAAACTGGTTATATTGTGCTTTCTGCTTTCAATAGAAAAACCACACAAGAAACCAAAGCTGCTTTAGAAAAATTAAAAGCTGACGGCGCTCAAAGAATCATTTTAGACTTAAGAGGCAACCCAGGTGGTTTGTTAAACGAGGCAGTTAATGTGTGCAATCTTTTTGTTCCGAAAGGAGAAACTATTGTTACTACAAAATCTAAAAATTCCAAATATAATAACACTTACAAAACTTCTAATGAGCCAATAGATTTAGATATTCCTTTAGCAATTATTGTTGATGGAAAAAGTGCTTCGGCATCTGAAATTGTTTCGGGAGCACTACAAGATTTAGACCGAGCCGTAATTGTTGGATGCAGAAGTTTTGGAAAAGGATTAGTGCAACGACCAATTGATATGACTTATGGCACGCAAGTAAAAGTAACTATTTCTCGTTATTATACGCCAGCCGGAAGGTGTATTCAAGCATTAGATTATTGGCATAAAGATAAAGATGGAAAAGCGGTTAGAACCGATGCTTCAAAATACAACGCATTCAAAACTAAAAAAGGAAGAACTGTTTATGATGGCGGCGGCATTCAACCCGATATTGAATTGGCAGATTCTAAGTTAAGTACAATTGCAGAGGTTTTACAGAAAAATGACGGAATTTTCAATTATGTAACGTATTATTATTACAAAAATCCAAATCTTGGTGATAAAATTCCAACGATTACCGATGCAGATTTTGCAGATTTTAAATCATTCTTGAAAAAAGAAAAAATCAGTTTTGATACCGAAACCGAATTGGCATTAAAAACCACTTTGGAAAAAGCTAAAAAAGAGAAAATTGATGAAACCATTGGCGTTCAATATGACCAATTAATGGCTGCTTTACAAAAAAGTGAAGAAACGCTTTTAGACAAAAATCAGAAAGAAATTAAGAAATTAATTTTAGATGAAATTATTAAACGTTATCAATACAAAGAAGGATTGTATCTATATTACACTAAAAATAATGTAGAAATCGCTAAAGCAAATGCCGTTTTAGCCAATCCTACTGAATACAACAAAATATTACAATAATGTTCCGATTTTTTAAATTTTTACCGCTATTAATCTTCGGATTTGTTCACGCTCAAGAAGAAGCAGTAAAATCAGTTTACTTTGAATTTGACAAATTTTCATTAGATGAAAAACAAGCCAAAGAAGTTATTGATTTCATTAAAAACACTGATTCAACAAGAATAGAGTCTATTCAGATTTTTGGTTATACTGATGATATTGGTAAAGAAGCATACAATTTCAAATTATCTACCAATAGAGCGAATACTATTCAAACTAAGCTAACTCAAAGCGGCATAAAAAACAAAATAATCGTCACTATTGAAGGAAAAGGAAGAATCCTTATTGATGATGATATTGTTGATAATCTTCCCGAAAAACGCTCTAAAAACCGTCGAGTAGATGTTGTTTTAAATCTAAAAGAACTTCCAAAGTTGGTTTTGCCAGGATTTTACAACATGATTCAGAAAAATCATGTAGTTGGCGATCATATTTATCTTGAAAATATTTTATTCGAAAAAGGAAGTAGTCATTTATTGACCAAAGCAAAAACAGAATTAGATAAAGTGGCTCTTTTGTGTTTGCGATATAAAAATATAGAATTTGAAATTCAAGGTCACGTTTGTTGTACGCCTCCAAATCAAAGAGAAGCAATTGATAAAGACACTAAAAAACGTCAATTATCAATAAATAGAGCACAATCGGTTTACAAATATTTAATTTTTAGAAGGGTTCCAAAAACACGAATGACTTTTAAAGGTTACGGAAACACTGTTCCGCTAGGAAAAGAACCCGAATATGATAGACGTGTGGAGTTAGTGATTAGTAAAATCTAATTATCCTCGTTTCATTTCAATATGCGGAATATCGTCTTCAAGATACATTTCGGTGGTTTGCACAAAACCGTGACTTTTGTAGAACTTCTTAAGATACAATTGTGCCGAAATTGTGATTTGTTTGGTTTCAAAATTTTGTTCAATTCCAGTAATAGCTTGTTGCATCATTTCGTGTCCCCATTTTTTATCACGACAATCTGGATGAATTACAACTCGTCCAATAGATGCATTTTCAAAATAATCTCCAGCTTTAAACAATCGAGCATAAGCCACAATTTTATCTTCAAATTCGCCAAGTAAGTGTAATGCTTTTTCGTCTTTGCCGTCAATGTCTTGATAAACGCAATTTTGCTCGACTACAAACACATGTGACCGAAGTTTTAGTAATGAATATAGTTCTTGTAGAGAAAGCTCGTTAAATCGCTTTATTTTCCATTTTATAGTTTCCGACATTTTGTACAGTTTTAATTTAAAAAAATGAGGTTTAGGTTTAATAAAAGTCCCTCGACTGCGCTCGGGATGACAATAAAATAATACAACAAGCAATAAATTTAAAACCAAAATGATATTATTTCTTTTTTAAAAATTGTACCGATTTGATTATGGCTTCCAATTCAAACATTAAATCTCTTTTTTGTTTAGATGGCGCATAACAAAAACCTTCAATAACAAGAATTCGGTTGTTAGGTTTATCAACAATTGCATAATTAATGAATGGTCCGCTCATGAAATCATTTAATAATTCCCAACTTCCTTTGGTTTCAAAAGTTTCTTTGTTGTAAATTTTAGTTTTTGATAAATATGGAGAAAATGCTGGTTCGGTAACCATTCTAGTTCTCGGAACGGCGCCGTGAATGTAAATTCGTCCGATAGAATCTCGAATATGAGTAATTCTTTTTATGGCGTTGTTGTTGTCTTTAATGCTCGTGATTGGTATTTGATAAAAAATCAAACTTAAATTTCCGCTAGTGATTTCTTTTTTAAGCCAAATGAATTTTTTGCCATGAAGCACCATTTTGTACTTTATGGGAATATTTAATCGAACATTAAATTTATCTACGATTTTACTAACATCAAAAAGAGAATCGTGTTTAATTTTATTTTGAAAAACTCGTATTTCTGATTCTTTAATTTTATTGATTATTAACGAATCATTGTTTTGAATTGAATCTAAAATTTCCTGAACCGTTTCGCCTGAAACATGAACCACAACTTGCGGATTTGCGTATTCGTTATTTTCAATTCTGAATTGGCTTTTGGCTTCTTTTTTTACAACAATAATATTTCTGCTGTTGGTCATAAAACCTTCGAGCAATTTAACTGGATATTGATTTAAAGTAAAAACAGGTTCTTCTTGTGGCAATCCTAAAACTGGTGAAGCAAATTTATTTCTCATGCTATCGCCAACTTCACCGTTCCATAATTGATCGTCAATTATTACGGATACTTCATTGGTTTTTCCATAAGTTTCAATACTATTTTTAACTTCTTTAGAATTACAAGAAGTCAAAACAATTGAAGTTAATAGCAATAAAAAATGGGCTTTATTCATAGTAAGAAATAAAGCCCAAATTTATAGAAGATTTTTGTATTATCCGTTAATTTTTAATTTCATTCCCGGTTTGATGTTTTCACCTTTGATATTGTTCCATTTTTTAATGTCTGCAATAGTTATTCCAGGAAATTTTTGAGTGATTTTCAGTAGCGTATCGCCTTTTCTTACTCGATAAAGATTTTCTTTTGAGTTTTTATCGTTAACAGCATAATCGTCTTTTTTGGATTGTTTTGTTTTTGGATTATTCAAAACAACTTCTTCTTTTCCAACGATTAATTTATCGCCAAGTTTGATTGCACTATCCGAAAGCGAATTCCATTCTAAAATGTTATTGATTGAAACATTATATTTTCTTGCAATTGTTCCTAAATACTCGCCTTTTCCAACTACGTGTTCAATGTTTTTAAACTCCGATTTTGGTTTGGTATCTTCTTCTCTAGCTTCAGCCAAATTTTCTCCAGAAATAATTAATTGAGTTCCAACTTTTACATTGTTATCAATTAAATTATTCCATTCTTTAATATTTTCTAAACTAACATTGTTCTTTTTGGCAATTGTAAATAAATTATCGCCTTTAGCAACAACATAGTAGTTTTCGGCTTTTGAAGTAGTATCAATTTTTTCTTCTTTTTTAGATTTCTCAGATTTAGAATTTTTACGATCTACTACAGCAACATCTTCTTTTCTATCGGTTACTGGTTGTTTAACTTCTTTTTTAACGATTGTAGTTACTTTTTCGTTTTTGATGATTTTTAAATTAGCACCAAGACCAATATTATCACCTTTAAGTTTGTTCCATTTTTTAATTTCGGAAACCGAAACATCATATTTAGAAGCTATTGCTCCAAGATTATCGCCACTTTTAACTTTATGAAATTTGGTAACATCTTTAAAAGCAACCACTTTTTCAGTTTTAAAAATCTTTTCAGTTTTGGTTTCTTTGGAAGCAGTTAAAGCATTTCTTTCTTTAACAGAAATTGTTTCGTTAGATTCTTTATTATCTGTATTAGCAATATTGTCTGATGGAATCAATCTGAGGATTTTACCTCTAGGAGCTCTGTCACTTGTTAGATTGTTCCAACTTTTCAAATCGGCTACAGAAATATTATATTTTGTGGCTATTTCGTTAAGATTATCTCCACGTCGGACTTTATGAAATTTAGTTCCAACTGAAATTTCTTTATTTGCGATTGCACCATTTGTAGTGTCTTTTTGTCTTACAACGGCAATTCTTTCATAAGGTCGTTCTCTTTTATTAGCCTCATGTTGAACATAAGCATAAATTCTATCTTCGTTGGAAGTGAAAACGGCAATTTTATCTTTTGGCAATCTTAAAAAGGTCGATTGTCCAGTAATATGAGGGATTTCATTTCTTTTGTAAGACGGATTAAAAAATTGAATTTCAGCAACAGGAATATCCAATAAATCAGAAATTTGTCTGAAACTCATGTGATTTTTAATCATTACCGTATCGGTAGCGAATAAATTTGCAATTGCTTTATTCGGAACAATTCCGTGTTCTTTATGATATTCAAAAATGTACATTGTTGCCAAGAATGCTGGTAAATATCCTTGCGTTTCTTTTGGCAAATTCTTTCTAATGTTCCAATAATTTTGTTGTCCGCCAGAGCGACGAATTGCTTTCGCAACATTTCCTGGTCCAGAGTTGTAAGCTGCCAAAACCAAATCCCAATCGCCAAAAATTTTGTACATATTGTTCATGTATTGCGATGCAGCTTGACTCGCTTTTAAAGGCTCGCTTCTTTCATCAACATAGGAATCAATATTTAAACCATATTGTTTTCCTGTTTGATACATAAATTGCCACAAACCAGTTGCTCCAACGCGAGAAACTGCTCTTGGATTTAATGCCGATTCAACAACAGCAAGATATTTTATCTCAAGTGGAATATTATTTTTAGCTAATTCATCTTCAAAAAGCGGAAAATAATATTGTGAAATTCCTAATAATCGTTCAAATGACTTTCTTCTGTTTTTTAAGAATGATTTAATAACGTTTTCTAAACCAATGTTATATTCGATGTTAAATGGCGATTTCTCGTCCATTTTCTTCAAACGTTCTTTTAATAATTCTGTTGGTAATTCGAAATCTACTTTTTGATCAACATCAACATTTTTTATATCCGAAGTCATTTCATCATAAACGTCTAGCGATGCTAAATCTTTCATCCAAAGACTATCAATACAAGAAGCCATTTCGTCGGTAACAAAAGTGGATTTAATAGAATCTAAATAAGAGATTTTTATTTCTTTTTTCACTATCGTATCCTGCTGATTAACAACTTGCTGTCCATAAAAAGAGGCGGTTGCTAAAAAAAGAATTGATGTGATTTTATTTTTTATAATCATATTTGTTTTTTCAATATTTAATAATCGGAAAGAATACTACTTGCAAACTTACTGATATATAACGTATTAAATGTTTAATTATTGTAAAGTCAATAATCTAGTCTAAAATTGCTTTAATTCCAGGTAAAACTCTTCCTTCTAACATTTCTAACATTGCGCCGCCACCAGTAGAAACATAGCTCATTTTATCTTCTAATCCGAATTGTTTTACTGCCGAAACCGAATCGCCACCACCGACAAGCGAAAAGGCTCCGTTGGCTGTTGATTCTGCAATATATTCACCTAAAGTGATTGTTCCGTTAGCAAATTTTTCCATTTCAAAAACGCCTAATGGTCCGTTCCAAAGAATTGTTTTGGATTCCATTATAATTTTCTTGAAGTTTTCTAATGATTTTGGACCAGCATCTAAACCTTGCCATCCGTCTGGAATTTCACGAACATCAACAATTTGAGTTTCGGCATCGTTTGAAAAAGCATTTGCAGCCACAACATCAACAGGAATATGGATGTGAACATTTTTTAATTTAGCTTGATGAAGAATCTCAATTGCTAAATCCAATTTATCATCTTCGCAAATTGAATCTCCAATTTTTCCGCCTAATGCTTTCACGAAAGTAAACGTCATTCCGCCGCCAATAATCATGTGATCTACTTTATCTAAAATATTCTCGATAACTGTAATTTTAGAAGAAACTTTTGAACCACCAAGAACTGCGGTTACTGGTTTTACTGAATTTTTTAAAACGCGGTTTAAACTTTCAATTTCTTTTGCCAAAAGCAATCCAAAACATTTATGATTTGGAAAAAATTGTGCGATAATAGTTGTTGAAGCGTGTGCTCTGTGTGCTGTTCCGAAGGCATCATTTACATAAATATCACCAAGTGAAGCTAATTCTTTTGCGAAAGCAACATCGCCAGCTTCTTCTTCTGGATAAAAACGTAGATTTTCTAATAACAAAACTTGTCCTGGTTGTAAATTAGCAGCTGCATTTTCAGCAACTTCTCCTTTACAATCTGAAGAAAAATGAACTGGAACTCCTAGAACTTCTGAAGTAGTTTTAACAATATGTTTTAATGAATACTTGTCTTCTTTTCCTTTTGGTCTGCCTAAATGCGACATCAAAATTACGCTTCCGCCATCGGCAAGAATTTTATCAATTGTAGGTTTTGCTCCTTCAATTCTGTTAACATCAGTAACATTAAAATTTTCGTCTAACGGAACGTTAAAATCTACTCTAATTAAAGCTTTTTTATTTTGGAAATTGAAGTCGTTTACGGTTTTCATCTGATTTTACAGTATTAATTGATATTAATCTGCAAATATAACCATTTTTAGTTTTTAATAAAAATGAGATAAATCAGGTTTATCATTTCATTGTTTTAACCATTATCGGTTAACAACGAAATGTTGTTTACAGATAAAATCCACATTTTACTATCATATTTATTGTTAAACTTGGATTGTAAAATATTTCTAGCTTCTTCTTCTGTATCCACTCTTTTTAAATAAATATATTTGTAATTATTCAACGTATTTATCAATATTTTAGGCTGAAGCCCTTTGTTTTTCAAAATTTTAATAAAATTAGTTGAGTTTTCGGTAACTGAAAAAACGTTTGTAACAATATAATATCCTTTAGAAACATCCGGAATGTTAGCAATGTGCAAATCATTTAAAGTTCTCGCTTTTGCAATTTCTGTAGGAGATTGTGCTCCTTTATCAGAAGGTTTATTCTCTGTTGATTGAGCAACACGTATTTCGGTACTATTGTTTTTTGTTTGTGTTTCTTTTAAAACCCATTCTTTTTTGTTGACTTTAACTTCTGCTATTTTATCTTTTGGTGGTATCCTATTTTTTTGATTGGCAACAACATCATTTTCTTTGGTTTTAATTTCTTCGGTAAAGAGATTGTTATCATTGTTAATTGATACGATTTGCATTCTTTCTTTGTAAGTATTGTCTAATTTTGAAAGATACAAATTTATAGCATCTTGTTGATTATCAAGCTTTCTAAGATAAACATAATAATAGTTATTCAATTGATTTTTAAAGAAATCTGCAGTGATGTCTTTTGTTTTCAAATAAAAAATAAACTCTTGTGTTTTTTGTTCGGTTTTAAAAATATTTGCCATTATGTAGTAACCTGATGGCTGACTAGAACTATTTAATGTTTGAATTTCTATTAAATTATTTCCTAACGCATTATTTTTTTGAATTCTATTAAGCACAGAAGCAGTTTTTCTATCATCTTCAACTAAATCATTATTCATTGGAACAAATTTGATGGTTTGATTATTGTTTTCTTGTGAATTAGAAACGATTATTTCTTTCTTTTCGGTCGCTAAATTTGGTGAAAAATCTAAATTTAAAGCTGTAAAAAACATAAAACATTTATCACCTGACGATTGAGTTCTCAATACAAATTCTTTACTAGTGTTTTCAATTACAGGATTATTTTGATTTGGAATTGTATATAAAAAAGAGTCATAACCCAACGTGTTTTTACTATCGGGAAATCTATTCATAAAATATTGATCTTCGATTGATATACAACTGTTAAAAAAATTATCTTCTGGTCTTAAACCATTGCTTAATGAAGTAAAAGCAGTAGTTTTATTTGAACTAAAAAGCAATTTATCGCCCATTATATTGTTGTCACCTTCAAGAACTGCTCCAGTAATTTTGACATTAAAATTTCTGTTTGATGGCGCTTCAAACCCACTGAAAACAACATCTATCGGTTTATCATAAACTCCTGCAAAACCGTCTTGACTTGAAATAAATTTCTCTGACTTTGTTTGATCTTCATAAACCACAAAAAGAGTCCAACCTGCAGCAACACCACCACTTATTTTTCCTTGTGTGGCTTTTACGTTGGCAACCGTATAAACACCTTCTGGATTTGATAAATCTTT
>CANCFZ010000062.1 GCA_947377425.1 Flavobacteriaceae bacterium | reverse complement strand
TTAAATATTGGTACGATCGGACACGTGGATCACGGTAAAACAACTTTAACAGCAGCAATCACAAAAGTATTATCTGATGCTGGTTACTGTCAAGCAAAATCATTTGATCAAATTGATAATGCTCCTGAAGAAAAAGAAAGAGGTATTACAATTAATACGTCTCACGTAGAATACGAAACTGCAAACCGTCACTACGCGCATGTTGACTGTCCAGGTCACGCGGATTACGTTAAGAACATGGTTACAGGTGCTGCTCAAATGGACGGTGCTATCCTTGTTGTTGCTGCAACAGACGGTCCAATGCCGCAAACACGTGAGCACATCCTTTTAGGACGTCAAGTAGGTATTCCAAGAATCGTTGTATTCATGAATAAAGTGGATATGGTTGATGATGCGGAATTATTAGAATTAGTAGAAATGGAAATCAGAGATTTACTATCATTCTACGAATATGATGGTGATAATGGACCAGTTATTCAAGGTTCTGCTCTTGGTGGATTAAATAATGATCCAGCTTGGACTCCAAAAATTCTTGAATTAATGGAAGCTTGTGATGCTTGGATTCAAGAGCCAGAAAGAGATATAGCAAAACCATTCTTAATGCCAGTTGAAGATGTATTTACTATCACTGGTCGTGGAACTGTTGCTACAGGTCGTATCGAAACTGGTATTTGCAATACAGGTGATCCAGTTGAAATTATTGGTATGGGTGCTGAGAAATTGACATCTACTGTTACTGGTATTGAAATGTTCCGTCAAATCTTGGATAGAGGTGAGGCTGGAGATAATGCAGGTATCTTGTTAAGAGGTGTTGCAAAAGAAGATATTAAAAGAGGAATGGTTATTTGTAAGCCAGGATCTGTTAAACCACACGCTAAATTTAAAGCTGAGGTTTATATCTTGAAAAAAGAAGAAGGTGGTCGTCACACACCATTCCATAACAACTATCGTCCACAGTTTTATGTGCGTACAACTGACGTAACAGGAGTAATCATGTTGCCTACAGGAGTTGAAATGGTTATGCCTGGTGATAACTTAACTATCGATGTAACTTTGTTAAGTCCAATCGCAATGAACGTAGGTTTACGTTTTGCTATCCGTGAAGGTGGTAGAACAGTTGGTGCTGGTCAAGTAACTGAAATCGTAGAGTAAATTCAAACATAAATAAAGAGCCAGTGTCGTTAATAACGACACTGGTTTTTAATGAAACGGGCGTAGTTCAAGGGTAGAATAGCGGTCTCCAAAACCGTTGATGGGGGTTCGAATCCCTCCGCCCGTGCAAAAAATAAATACATTATTATGTCAAAAGTATTAAATTATTTTTCAGAAGCATTTGAAGAGTTGAAATCAAATGTAACTTGGCCTGAATGGGCTGAAGTACAAAGATTAACAATTGTTGTTGCTCTTTTTTCTATCATCTTTGCTATGGCAACATGGGGAGTTGATGAGCTTTGTTCAAGAGCTATTGCTGGATTTTTTAAATTGATTAAAGGATAATATTTATACCATGGCTGATAATAGTGTGAAAAAATGGTATGTTGTAAGAGCTGTAAGTGGTCAGGAAAATAAGGTCAAAGCCTATATTGAAACTGAAATTAGCAGATTAGGGATGAGTGATTATATATCACAGGTTCTTGTTCCTACAGAAAAAGTAGTTCAGGTTCGTGATGGAAAGAAAATCTCAAAAGATAAAGTTTACTTTCCTGGTTATGTAATGATCGAGGCTAATCTTACTGGTGAAATTCCACATATTATCAAATCAATAACTGGTGTTATTGGTTTTTTAGGAGAAGTTAAAGGTGGCGATCCTGTTCCTCTAAGATTGTCTGAAGTTAATAGAATGTTAGGTAAAGTTGATGAATTGGCAGTTAATGTTGATACACAATCTATACCATTTAAAATTGACGAGACAATCAAAGTAATTGATGGTCCATTCAATGGTTTCAATGGAACTATTGAAAAAATTAATGAAGAAAAGCGTAAACTAGAAGTTATGGTGAAAATTTTCGGAAGAAAAACACCATTAGAATTGAGTTTTATGCAAGTTGAAAAAGTATAATTTTTGTTACATACATAATAAATCCACATCTATCGCTTCCAATGATGATGTGTTAAATTTTTAAACAATGGCTAAAGAGATTAGTAAAGTAGTTAAACTACAAGTTAAGGGAGGTGCTGCGAACCCATCGCCACCGGTTGGACCTGCTCTGGGAGCTGCTGGTGTTAATATCATGGAATTCTGTAAGCAATTTAATGCTAGAACCCAAGATCAACCTGGCAAAGTATTACCGGTACAAATTACCGTGTATAAAGACAAATCATTCGATTTTGTTGTTAAAACTCCACCTGCTGCTATTCAATTATTGGATGCTGCCAAATTGAAATCTGGTTCAGGCCAGCCTAATAGAAAAAAAGTTGCTAATGTAACTTGGGATCAAATTAAGGCTATCGCTGAAGATAAGATGGTTGATTTGAATGCTTTCACAATTGAAAAAGCGATGAGCATGATTGCTGGAACAGCTAGATCTATGGGTATAACTGTAACTGGAGATTCTCCTCTAAATTAAGGTAAGAAATGGCAAAATTGACAAAAAAACAAAAAGAAGCTGCTTCAAAAATTGAGAAAAACAAATTATATTCATTAAAAGACGCATCGTCTTTATTGAAAGTTGTTGCTTCTGCAAAATTTGATGAGTCGGTAGATATTGCTGTTCGTCTAGGAGTTGATCCAAGAAAAGCAAATCAAATGGTAAGAGGTGTTGTAACTCTTCCTCATGGTACTGGTAAAGATACTAAAGTATTAGCTTTGGTTACTCCAGATAAAGAAGCAGAAGCGAAAGCTGCTGGTGCTGACTATGTAGGTTTAGACGATTACCTTCAAAAAATTAAAGATGGTTGGACTGACGTTGATGTTATCATCACGATGCCTGCTATTATGGGAAAATTAGGTCCTTTAGGTCGTATTTTAGGACCAAGAGGTTTAATGCCTAATCCAAAAACAGGAACTGTTACAATGGAAATTGGAAAAGCAGTTGCTGAAGTGAAAGCTGGTAAAATTGACTTTAAAGTTGATAAAACTGGAATCGTTCATGCAGGAATTGGAAGAATCTCTTTTGATGCTGACAAACTTGTTGACAACGCACATGAAATTATTCAAACATTAATTAAATTAAAACCAACAGCAGCTAAAGGTACTTATATCAAGTCTATCTACTTGTCAAGTACAATGAGTCCTGGTATTGCCTTAGATCCTAAAGCAGTATAATTGGTAGTTAAACAAATTTTATTATGACTAGAGAAGAAAAATCAATCGCGATAGAAGATTTAACTGCAAAGTTGGCGGATGCAAATATTGTATATATTGCTGATACATCTGGATTAAATGCAGATACTACTTCAAATTTAAGAAGAGCTTGTTTTAAAGCAGGAATTAAATTAGAAGTTGTAAAAAATACTTTGCTTGAAAAAGCAATGGAAGCTTCTGCTAATGATTATGGTGATTTACCATCAATATTAAAAGGAAACTCTTCTATTTTTATTGCTGATATTGCAAATGCACCAGCAAAAATAATTAAAGATTTTAGAAAAAAATCAGATAAACCTGCTTTCAAAGGAGCTTACATTAACGGTGAAATTTACATCGGTGATAACCTTTTAGATAGTCTGGCTTCATTGAAATCTAAAGAAGAAGTTATTGGAGAAATCATTGGATTACTTCAATCTCCTGCTAAACGCGTTATTGCAGCATTGTTAAACAACGCTGAACAAAAAGGCGAAGCAGCAGAATAATTAGCGCACGAGTAAACAAAAATAAATTACAAAACATTTTAAACGATAGAAAAAATGGCAGATTTGAAACAATTCGCAGAACAATTGGTTAACTTAACTGTAAAAGAAGTTAACGATTTAGCTACAATATTAAAAGATGAGTATGGTATCGAACCAGCTGCTGCAGCGGTAGTAGTTGCTGCTGGTGGTGGAGAAGCTGCTGCTGAAGAGCAAACAGAATTCACTGTAGTACTAAAAGAAGCTGGTGCTTCTAAATTAGCTGTTGTAAAAGCAGTTAAAGAATTAACAGGTTTAGGTTTGAAAGAAGCTAAAGATCTTGTTGACGGTGCGCCATCTAACATCAAAGAAGGAGTTACTAAAGCAGAAGCTGAAGGTTTGAAAAAATCATTAGAAGAAGCTGGAGCTGTTGTTGAGTTAAAATAACTCTTACATAGTTTTAGAACTAGGTTTAGGTCTTGAGTTTAATCGCTCAATGACCTAAACCATTTTTCGTATAATAAAATTATAACAAGTTTTATTATAAAATAGTTTAAAATACGAAAAAATTATAACCAATACGATGAAAGAAATGAACTAAATTTTCCTGGTTTATTTTTAAAGATGTGCTGATTATAAAAAGGAAAAGTATAAGTTAAACAGTGTTTTTACACAAAAAATTACTTTTTTAAATCAAAATTTTGTCCATTGATGATAACAAATCAGACTGAAAGATTGAATTTTGCCTCTACTAAAAATATCCCTCAATATCCAGATTTTCTGGATGTTCAGGTTAAATCGTTTCAAGATTTTTTCCAATTGGAAACTAAATCTGACGAAAGAGGCAACGAAGGGTTATACAACACCTTCATGGAAAACTTTCCAATTACTGATACAAGAAACCAATTTGTATTAGAATTCCTAGATTACTTTGTTGATCCACCACGTTATACTATTCAAGAGTGTATCGAAAGAGGTTTAACGTACAGTGTGCCTCTAAAAGCACGCCTTAAATTATATTGTACAGATCCTGAACATGAGGATTTTGAGACTATAGTTCAAGACGTTTATTTAGGTACAATTCCATACATGACGCCAAGCGGAACATTTGTTATAAATGGCGCTGAACGTGTTGTTGTTTCACAATTACACCGTTCTCCTGGGGTTTTCTTTGGTCAGTCATTCCATGCAAATGGTACAAAATTATATTCTGCCAGAGTAATTCCTTTTAAAGGTTCTTGGATAGAGTTTGCAACTGATATCAATAACGTAATGTATGCGTACATTGATAGAAAGAAAAAATTACCTGTTACCACTCTTTTACGTGCAATTGGATTTGAAAGAGATAAGGATATTCTTGAAATTTTTGACCTTGCAGAAGAAATCAAAGTTTCAAAAACAGGTCTTAAAAAATATGTTGGTAGAAAATTAGCAGCAAGAGTATTGAATACTTGGCACGAAGATTTCGTGGATGAGGATACTGGTGAGGTAGTTTCTATCGAACGTAACGAAATTATATTAGATCGTGATACTATATTAGATAAAGATAATGTAGAAGAAATTCTTGATGCTGATGTAAAATTAATCTTGTTACACAAAGAAGAGAATAATCAAGTTGATTATGCAATCATCCACAATACATTACAAAAAGATCCAACAAATTCTGAAAAAGAAGCTGTTGAGCATATATATAGACAATTACGTAATGCTGAACCGCCTGATGAAGAAACAGCTCGTGGTATTATCGATAAATTGTTTTTCTCAGACCAACGTTATAACTTAGGTGAAGTAGGTCGTTATAGAATGAACAAAAAGTTAAACCTTGATATTCCAATGGAAAAACAAGTTTTAACTAAAGAAGATATCATTACAATTATAAAATATTTGATAGAACTTATCAATGCGAAAGCAGATATTGATGATATTGATCACTTATCAAACCGTCGTGTTAGAACAGTTGGAGAACAATTGTCTCAACAATTCGGTGTTGGTTTAGCTCGTATGGCTAGAACTATTCGTGAGAGAATGAACGTTAGAGATAACGAGGTGTTTACACCAATCGATTTGATTAATGCTAAAACATTATCGTCAGTTATCAACTCTTTCTTTGGAACTAACCAGTTATCTCAATTTATGGATCAAACCAATCCATTAGCTGAGATTACACACAAAAGAAGATTGTCAGCACTTGGACCAGGTGGACTTTCTAGAGAAAGAGCAGGGTTTGAGGTTCGTGATGTTCACTATACTCACTACGGAAGACTTTGTCCAATTGAAACTCCTGAAGGACCAAACATTGGATTGATTTCATCCCTTGGTGTTTATGCGAAAGTAAACGGAATGGGATTCATTGAAACGCCATACCGTAAAGTAACAAATGGACAAGTTGATTTAATTTCTGAACCAGTTTATTTAAGTGCAGAAGAAGAAGAAGGTAAAATGATTGCTCAAGCAAACATCGAAATGGATGCTAAAGGGAACATTATTGCCGATAAGGTTATTGCTCGTGAAGAAGGTGATTTTCCTGTAGTTTCACCAAATCAGGTTCATTATACTGACGTTGCACCAAATCAAATTGCTTCTATTTCGGCTTCATTAATTCCTTTCTTGGAACATGATGATGCGAACCGTGCGTTGATGGGATCTAACATGATGCGTCAAGCCGTTCCATTATTACGTCCAGAAGCGCCAATTGTTGGAACTGGTCTTGAGAGACAAGTTGCTTCTGATTCTAGAGTATTGATTAATGCTGAAGGAAATGGTGTTGTAGAGTATGTTGATGCTAATATGATTACTATCAAATACGACAGAACTGAAGAAGAAAGAATGGTAAGTTTTGATCCAGATGAAAAAACTTATAAATTAATCAAATTTAGAAAAACCAATCAAAGTACGTCTATTAACTTGAAGCCAATTGTAAGAAAAGGTGATAGAGTTCAATCTGGACAAGTTCTTTGTGAAGGATATGCAACTCAAAATGGAGAATTAGCAATCGGAAGAAACCTTAAAGTAGCATTTATGCCATGGAAAGGATACAATTTTGAGGATGCAATTGTAATCTCTGAAAAAGTAGTTCGTGACGATATTTTCACGTCTATTCACGTTGATGATTATTCATTAGAAGTTAGAGATACTAAATTAGGTAACGAAGAATTGACTAATGATATTCCTAACGTTTCTGAAGAAGCTACTAAAGATTTAGATGAAAACGGAATGATTAGAATTGGAGCTGAAGTTAAACCTGGCGACATTCTTATCGGGAAAATTACTCCAAAAGGAGAATCAGATCCAACTCCAGAAGAAAAATTGTTAAGAGCTATCTTCGGTGATAAAGCTGGAGATGTAAAAGATGCTTCATTAAAAGCATCCCCATCATTACACGGTGTAGTTTTAGATAAAAAATTATTTGCTAGAGCAGTAAAAGATAAACGTAAGCGTACTAAAGACAAAGACGATTTAACTACTTTAGAATTAGAATTTGAAACTAAATTTGTTGAATTAAAAGACAAATTAATTGAAAAATTATTCTTAATTGTAAACGGAAAAACATCGCAAGGTGTAATGAACGATTTGGGTGAAGAAGTTTTACCAAAAGGTAAAAAATACACTCAAAAAATGCTTTATGCTGTTGAAGATTTTGCTCACTTAACAAAAGGGCAATGGGTTGCTGATGATGAAACTAACCGTTTGGTTAACGATTTAATTCACAACTACAAAATCAAATTAAACGACTTACAAGGTGCTTTACGTAGAGAGAAATTCACAATTACTGTTGGAGATGAACTTCCAGCAGGAATATTGAAACTTGCAAAAGTGTATATTGCCAAAAAACGTAAATTGAAAGTTGGGGATAAAATGGCAGGACGTCACGGTAACAAAGGTATCGTTGCTCGTATCGTTCGTCATGAAGACATGCCTTTCCTTGAAGATGGAACTCCAGTTGATATCGTATTGAATCCACTTGGTGTACCTTCGCGTATGAATATTGGGCAAATTTATGAAACTGTACTTGGATGGGCAGGACAAAAATTAGGTCGTAAATATGCAACGCCAATCTTTGATGGTGCAACTTTAGATCAAATTAATGAATTGACTGACGAAGCAGGAATCCCAAGATTTGGTCATACTTATTTATATGACGGAGGAACAGGAGAACGTTTCCACCAAGCAGCAACTGTTGGAGTAATCTATATGTTGAAACTTGGACATATGGTTGACGATAAAATGCACGCACGTTCAATAGGACCATACTCACTTATTACGCAACAACCACTTGGAGGTAAAGCTCAATTTGGAGGTCAACGTTTTGGAGAGATGGAGGTTTGGGCACTTGAAGCTTATGGAGCATCAAGTACTTTGCGCGAAATCTTGACAGTAAAATCGGATGACGTTATTGGTAGAGCCAAAACTTATGAAGCTATCGTAAAAGGTGAATCAATGCCAGAACCAGGATTGCCAGAATCATTTAATGTATTAATGCATGAATTGAAAGGTTTAGGTTTAGATATCAGATTAGAAGAATAAATAAAGATTGCAGTATTCAGTTTTCAGATAGAAATATTTGAAAACTGTTTACTCATTTATAAGAGTTTTTTAAGATTTAGACCCGTAAATCGTTCCGATTTTTTATAAAATTATTGAATTTTATAACTAGCACTTCAAAAATTAGTTTTGGAGTTTAGAGAAGTAATCCGAGGTAGTAGTTTAATTATATATTAAGCTAAAATCAATTTTTAATTGCAAATAAATCAATAGTAAAAACTATGATGAATAATAGAAATAATAAAGATAATAAACAAAGCACTATTAAAAGATTCGAAAAAATTTCAATTGGTTTGGCATCGCCAGAATCAATTTTAGCTGAATCTAGAGGTGAGGTTTTAAAACCAGAAACAATAAACTATAGAACTCACAAGCCAGAACGTGATGGTCTTTTCTGCGAAAGAATTTTCGGTCCAGTTAAAGATTTTGAATGTGCTTGTGGAAAATATAAAAGAATTCGCTACAAAGGAATCGTTTGTGACCGTTGTGGTGTTGAAGTTACCGAGAAAAAAGTACGTCGTGATAGAGTAGGACACATCAATCTTGTTGTGCCAATTGCTCATATCTGGTATTTTCGTTCGCTTCCAAATAAAATTGGATATATTCTTGGCTTACCATCTAAGAAATTAGATATGATTATCTACTACGAAAGATATGTAGTTATTCAAGCAGGTATTGCTAAAAATGCTGAGGGTGAATCATTACAAAGATTAGATTTCTTAACAGAAGAAGAATATTTGAATATTTTAGATACTCTTCCTGCAGATAATCAGTATCTTGATGATTTTGATCCTAATAAATTTGTTGCCAAAATGGGAGCAGAATGTATTATGGATTTATTGGCTAGAACCGATTTAGATGCACTTTCTTATCAATTAAGACATAGTGCAAACAATGAAACTTCTAAACAAAGAAAAACAGAAGCATTAAAAAGATTGCAAGTAGTTGAATCGTTTCGTGACTCTAACTTAAACCGTGAAAATCGCCCAGAATGGATGATTATGAAAGTGGTTCCAGTTATTCCACCAGAATTGCGTCCATTGGTGCCGCTAGATGGTGGTCGTTTCGCAACTTCCGATTTGAATGACTTGTACCGTAGAGTGATAATCAGAAACAACCGTTTGAAAAGATTAATGGAGATTAAAGCTCCAGAAGTTATCTTGAGAAACGAAAAACGTATGTTACAAGAATCAGTTGATTCATTATTTGATAACACTCGTAAAGCTTCGGCTGTAAAAACTGAATCTAACAGACCATTAAAATCTTTATCTGACTCATTAAAAGGTAAACAAGGTCGTTTCCGTCAAAATTTATTAGGAAAACGTGTCGATTATTCTGCGCGTTCCGTAATTGTTGTTGGACCAGAAATGAAATTGTTCGAATGTGGTCTTCCTAAAGATATGGCTGCCGAATTATACAAACCATTCGTTATTCGTAAATTAATCGAAAGAGGAATTGTTAAAACAGTTAAGTCTGCAAAAAAAATAATTGATAAAAAAGAACCAGTAGTTTGGGATATCTTAGAAAATGTAATTAAAGGACATCCAGTATTACTGAATCGTGCTCCTACATTACACAGGCTTGGTATTCAGGCATTTCAACCAAAATTAATTGAAGGAAAAGCTATCCAATTACACCCATTAGTGTGTACTGCATTTAATGCGGATTTTGATGGTGACCAGATGGCAGTTCACTTGCCACTTGGACCAGAAGCTATTCTTGAAGCACAATTATTAATGTTGGCTTCTCACAATATATTGAATCCAGCAAATGGTGCTCCAATTACTGTACCTTCTCAAGACATGGTACTTGGTCTTTATTATATGACCAAAGAACGTTTGTCTACTCCAGAGCATAAAATTTTAGGTCAAGATTTGACTTTCTATTCTGCCGAAGAAGTTAATATTGCTTTAAACGAAGGAAGATTAGAATTGAATGCTCGTGTTAGAATTCGCGCTAAAGATTTTAACGAAACTGGAGAACAAGTATTTAAAATTATTCAAACAACTGCCGGTAGAGTATTATTTAATGAAGTAGTACCTGAAGCAGCTGGATATATTAATGAAGTATTGACTAAAAAATCTTTACGTGATATTATTGGAAAAATCTTGTCGGTAACTAACGTTCCTACAACTGCTGCTTTCCTTGATGAAATGAAAGATATGGGATATAAATTTGCCTTTAAAGGTGGATTGTCATTCTCATTAGGAGATATTAGAATTCCAGAACAAAAAACTAAATTGATTGCTGATGCTCGTGTTCAAGTAGAAGGTATTTCTGCTAACTACAACATGGGACTTATCACAAACAATGAACGTTATAACCAAGTTATTGATATTTGGACTTCTGCAAATGCTCAATTAACAGAATTAGCAATGAAAAATATTAGAGAAGACCAACAAGGGTTCAACTCGGTATATATGATGCTTGACTCTGGAGCTAGGGGTTCTAAAGAACAAATTCGTCAGTTAACTGGTATGCGTGGATTGATGGCTAAGCCTAAAAAATCTACTGCTGGTGGTGGTGAAATTATTGAAAACCCAATTCTTTCTAACTTTAAAGAAGGTCTTTCTATCCTTGAGTACTTTATCTCTACTCACGGTGCTCGTAAAGGTCTTGCGGATACGGCTCTTAAAACAGCGGATGCTGGATACTTAACAAGAAGATTACATGACGTTTCTCAAGATGTTATTGTTAATATTGAAGATTGTGGTACATTAAGAGGTGTTGAAGTTGCTGCTTTGAAGAAAAACGAGGAAATCGTAGAATCTTTAGGAGAGAGAATCTTAGGACGTGTAGCATTGCAAGATGTTATTAATCCACTTACTAATGAGGTTTTAGT
>CANCFZ010000061.1 GCA_947377425.1 Flavobacteriaceae bacterium | reverse complement strand
ACATCTTACTTCAATTTTTGCAAATACATATTCACAACATTATCCAAACCAAGATATAGCGCTTCCGAAATTAATGCGTGCCCAATAGAAACTTCCAACAAACCTGGAATATTTTCTTTAAAAAACTTGATATTATCCAAACTTAAATCATGTCCGGCATTGATTCCTAAATTTAGTTCGTTGGCTAAAATTGAAGCTTTGGTATAAGGTTCAATTCCGTTTTCATTTCCCAAGCCATATTGATGTGCAAATTCTTCGGTGTACAATTCAATTCTATCAGCTCCAGTTGCTTTTGCTCCTTCTACCATTTCTAAAATTGGATCAACAAAAATTGAGGTTCTAATACCGTTTCGTTGAAATTCTTGAATCACTTCTGTTAAATAAGATTGATGTTTAATGGTATCCCAACCTGCTGATGAAGTTATTGCGCCAATTGCGTCTGGAACTAATGTTACTTGAGTTGGCTTGCATTCTAAAACCAAATCTATAAAATTGTGTTGCGGGTTTCCTTCAATATTAAATTCGGTGTACACAATTGGTTTTAAATCACGAGCATCTTGATAACGAACATGGCGCTCATCTGGACGTGGATGAATGGTAATTCCTTGTGCTCCGAATTTTTGAATGTCCTTAGCAACTTGCAAAAAATCGGGCACATTTCCGCCACGAGCATTTCTTAATGTTGCAATTTTATTGATGTTTACGCTTAATTTTGTAGTCATTTTTTTGTTTTTAGCCACAGATTCACAGATTTTTTTAAATGATTTTTTATCCCTAGAATCTGTGAATCTGTGGCTATTAATAATTTTCAACAAAAATACAAAGTTAAAATAAGGTTTTATGTTCTAAAATTTGATTATTTTGCAACAAATATTGAATCATTACTATGACTGAAATTACAGAATACATAACAAACGATTATAAAGCTATTGATAGTCAAGAAACTATTAGTGAAGTTCAAGATTTTTTTATTGATGTTTCTTTTTCTCATTTTTCAGTTTTAAACGAAGGCATTTACATTGGAAGTATTGCTGCTGATGATATTGAAACATTTGATTCTGATAAAAAAGTTGAAGATTATAAATATGCTTTAGAAGGATTTTTTGCTAGAAAAAACATGATTTGGCTGGATGTTCTAGAAGTTTTTGCTAAAAATCACACTAATATCGTTCCGGTTTTAGACGATAATAATTTGTATTTAGGATATTATGAATTGGAAGACATTGTGAAATTTTTTCATGAAACGCCATTTTTGAAAGAACAAGGCGGAATTATTGTTGTTAAAAAAAGCATTTTGGATTATTCAATGAGCCAAATTACTCAAATTGTAGAAAGTAATAACGGAAAATTGCTAGGTCTTTTTGTTTCAGAAGCTGATATTGAAAATGTTCAGGTAACTATTAAAATAGCACTTGGCAGTATGAATGATATTATTCAAACGTTTAGAAGATACAATTATGAAATAGTTTCTGAACACCACGAAGATAATTATTTGAACAATTTAAAAGAACGCTCTGATTATTTGGATAAATATTTGAATATGTAAGTATCCGATTTTAAGAAATTAGAAAACTAAATCATTTTTTAGAAAACTAAAATCTAAAATCTAAAATCTAAAATTTTATGAAAGTCGCCATCTTCGGACAATACTATCAAAACGACACACGACCAATTATTCGTGATATTTTTATTTTTTTTAATGCCAATAATGTTGAAATGGTCATCGAAGAAAACTTTTTAAAAATATTGTATGAACAAGAAATAGTAAAAAAAGAATACAAAACATTCAACCATTACAAATGTTTAGATTCAACTTTTGATATTTTAGTTAGTATTGGTGGTGACGGAACCATTTTACGAGCAGCAACATTTGTTAGAGATTCTGGAGTTCCAATAATAGGCATTAATGCTGGAAGATTGGGGTTTTTAGCAAAAGTTCAAAAAGAAAGTATCGAGCTATTTCTTCGAATTGTATTAGAAAAAAAGTACACTATTTCGCAACGCACGTTATTAAGTTTAGAATGTTCGCCCGAAAACGAGCAAATTAATGAATTGAATTTTGCAATGAATGAAGTTACTGTAAGTCGAAAAGATACTACTTCGATGATTACTATTGAAACTTATTTGAATGACGAATACTTAAATTCTTATTGGGCTGACGGTTTAATCATTTCAACTCCAACAGGTTCTACAGGATATTCGTTAAGTTGTGGCGGACCAGTTTTGACTCCAGAAGTAAAAGGATTGGTGATTACTCCTATTGCGCCACATAATTTGAATGCACGACCATTAGTTATTCGAGACGATACTGAAATAAAATTAAAAGTTTCTGGTCGTGAAGATCAATATTTGGTTTCACTTGACTCACGAATTGCAACTCTTGATAATAATTCGGTTTTAACCATAAAAAAAACGCCATTTCAAATCAATATGATTGAAATACCTGATGAAACTTTCTTAAAAACCTTACGAAACAAACTTCTTTGGGGCGAAGACAAACGAAATTAACATTCCATTCACATACTACTTTGTGAGGTTTTCCGTTTGATAGCAATTCATTATACAAATGAATTCTCTTTTAAAGTTTAATTATGTTAAATTTAATTTGTTATAAATACTAATAACATGTTTTATTAGTGGCTATAATTATTATATTTGCACGCTATTTTTCAATTAATGAAAAGACTTTTTTTATTTATTTTAATCTTAGGATTTGCAAAATCAAATGCTCAAATTCACGAAATTGGTGTTTTCCTTGGCGGAAGCAACTACATTGGTGATGTTGGAAAAACAAATTATGTTAATCCTAACGAATTAGCGTTTGGAGTATTATATAAATGGAATAAAAGTCCGCGACATGCTTGGCGATTTTCATACATGCAATCAAGAATCACCGCTAATGATTTAGATTCTAAGGTGCCAGGAAGATATAAACGAGGTTATAATTTTGTAAATAACATAAAAGAATTTTCAGCAGGATTAGAGTTTAATTTTTTTGATTTTAATCTGCATCAATTTGGAACAAAAGTAACGCCCTACGTTTTTACAGGATTGTGTTATACTAATTATGAAGAATTATCTATTGTAAATGGAATTTCAAAAGCTGATAAAAACAATAGTGTATTTACAATACCAATGATAGTTGGAGTAAAAGCCAATGTTACTAAAGAGTGGATTTTAGGTTTTGAAGCTGGAGCAAGATATACAGGAACAGATAATTTAGATGGAAGTTTTCCGAAAAACCCAAATTTACAACCACTAAAATTCGGTAATAATAATAGTCGAGATTGGTATGTTTTTACTGGATTTACACTAACCTACACATTTGGAGAAAAACCATGCTATTGTGCCGATTAAAAAATATGAGCTTACTAGAATCAATAAATAAAGACAATTTACCCAAGCATCTAGCCATCATAATGGACGGAAATGGTCGTTGGGCAAAACAAAAAGGTTTATTGAGAGCTCTTGGTCATGAAAGCGGAACAAAATCAGTAAAAACTACAGTTGAAACTTGTGCAAAACTTGGCATAGAAAACCTAACACTTTATGCTTTTTCTACTGAAAATTGGAACAGACCAAAACTAGAAGTTGATACTTTAATGAAATTGCTAGTTAACTCATTAAAAAAAGAATTAAAAACACTTCAAGAAAACAACATTCGATTAAATTCCATTGGAAATTTATCTAAGTTACCGAGTTCTACTTTAAAAGCATTGAACGATGTAATTGAAAAAACAAAAAACAATTCTCGCATGACATTGACATTAGCATTAAGCTATGGTTCACGCGAAGAATTATTAAATGTTGTTAAAAACATTAGTGATAAAGTTAAAAATAATATAATTTCGATAGAGGCTATTGATGAATCAATTATAAATCAGCATCTTTACACACACAATCTGCCCGATGTAGATTTATTAATTAGAACCAGTGGCGAACACAGAATAAGCAATTTCTTGCTATGGCAAATAGCCTATGCAGAATTATTTTTTACTGATGTTTTATGGCCCGATTTTACAGACCAACATTTATATGAAGCCATTATTAGCTATCAAAAAAGAGAAAGACGATTTGGAAAAACGAGTGAACAAATTAAACAACCAAAATAAAGTGTCAAAGAATTTCATTAAAACATTTATAACACTTTTATTTTTAGGAGTTGTTTTTCAATCAAGTGCGCAAGACCGATTACCTTTCGAGCAAGGGAAAAAATATATTCTTGGAAATGTAAATGTATTGGGTAAAATAAGTTACAATCAACAAACTGTTGTAACATTTGCTGGCTTAGAAAAAGGACAAAACATAACTGTTCCTGGCGAAGAGATAAGCAATGCAATAAAAAAATTAGGAAAACTTGGACTGTTTAGTGATATTGATTTTTATGTTAACAATGTAAAAGGTGATAGTATCTATTTAGACTTAGAAATTACAGAATTACCCAAACTAAACGAAGTGAAATTTGTAGGTGTAAAGAAAAATAAAGTAGAAGATTTAATTAAAGAAAATTCATTGACAAAAGGAAAAATTGTTAATGAAAACTTACTAACTACTACTAAAAATTACCTTGAGAATAAATATAAAAAAGACGGTTTTTTTAACACCAAGGTCAACATCAGAACAATACCTGCTGATTCTGTAAAGAACAATGTTAATATGATTGTTACTATTGATAAAGGAGAAAAAATAAAAATCAGGCAAATAGCTTTTGAAGGCAACGAAAAATTTTCCGATCAGAAACTTCGTAAAGCAATGAAAAACACTAAACAAATAAATCCTATAAGGGTTTTAAAATCGTCTAAATTCATTAAAAAGAAATATGACGAAGATTTAGTAAAAGTCATGGATAAGTATAAAGAAAACGGTTATCGTGATGCTAGAATTGTTGCAGATTCTGTTTGGTTAGACAAAAAAAGAAATAAAGTAGCCATCAACATTAAAGTTGAAGAAGGAAGAAAATATTACTTTGGAAACATTAAATTTTTGGGAAACTCTGTTTATTCTGACCAATTATTAAATAACATATTAGGCATCAAAAAAGGTGATGTATATAATGGTGTTCTTTTAGAAAAAAGAGTAGCCGACAAATCAAAACCAGACAGTGAAGATATCACAAATTTGTATCAAAATAATGGTTATTTATTTTCAACTATAAATCCTGTTGAAGTTAAAACTGCTAATGATTCTATCGATTTTGAAATCAGAGTTGTTGAAGGTCCAATCGCTTATTTCAATAAAATATCTGTTGTTGGAAATGACAAAACAAACGATAAAGTAATCTACCGTGAATTAAGAACTAAGCCAGGTGAAAAATACAGTAAAGAAGATTTGGTTAGAACAATTCGTGAAATTGGACAATTAGGATTCTTTGATCCAGAGGCAATTGATCCAAAATTCAAAAATGTTGACCCAACAGCCGGAACAGTAGATATAGAATATAACCTTAAAGAAAAAGGATCCAGTCAAGTTGAACTTCAAGGAGGTTATGGTGGTGGTGGTTTTATTGGAACGCTTGGTTTGTCTTTCAATAATTTTTCTATTCAAAACTTATTCAAAAAAGAAGCTTATCATCCGTTACCAATGGGTGATGGCCAAAAAGTGTCTTTACGTTTACAGGCGAGTACCTTCTTTAGAACCTATAGTTTATCATTTTCCGAACCATGGTTTGGCGGTAAAAAACCTGTAAGTTTCTCTACTTCGATTTCTCAAAGCAAACAATTTTTATATTCTGGCTCATACAGCAGTATCGACAAAAGCAAAAGTTTTAACATTACTTCACTTTCGGTTGGTTTAGCAAAAAGGCTTACTGTTCCTGATGATTATTTCATGTTGTCAACAGCATTAAGTTTTCAACACTATGATTTACACAATTATAACACAGGTTTATTTACATTTGGAAACGGATCTTCAAAAAACTTTGCATTCAATATTGGTTTAACTAGAAACAGTAAAGGTGTTAATCCTGTTTACCCAACAAAAGGTTCTGAATTTAGTGTTAATGCAAAATTTACATTACCCTATTCTATGTTTAATGGAATTGACTATGCGAATTTAGAATTTCAAAAAGAATACAAAATGGTCTATGATGGATCTAATGCAACTCCAATTCCAAATAGTACTGGAAATACTGCTCAAATTGGCGATTACCTTAAATACGGAACATTCGTAAGTAATGCTGATGGAAAAACATACACAGGTTATTACAAAGTTGACGATTATACTTTGGCCGATAAAAATCAAGGAAAAGTAGACCAAAAAAGATTTAATTGGTTAGAGTATTATAAAATAAAACTTAAATTTGACTGGTACACAAAATTAATTGGCACTGATCAACACGCATTAGTTCTTAGATCATTAGGAGAATTTGGTTATCTTGGAGCCTATAATTCAGCAAGAGGAATTGTTCCTTTTGAAAGATATTTTGTGGGAGGTGATGGATTAGCAAGTTATGCACTTGATGGCAGAGAGGTTATTCAGTTAAGAGGTTATCCAAATCAATCATTGTCAGCAACTACAGGAGGAACCATTTACAATAAATTCTCTTTAGAATTAAGATATCCGCTAACATTAAAAGCAGCAGCATCTATATATGGATTAACTTTTCTTGAAGCAGGAGCATCCTACAACAATTTTCAGGAATATAATCCGTTTGTATTACAAAGGTCAGCTGGATTTGGTATAAGAATATTTATGCCAGCATTTGGTTTATTAGGAATTGACTTTGCACATGGCTTTGATCCAGTTCCAGGTTCAACTGTAAAAAGTGGATGGCAAACACATTTCATTATTGGACAACAATTTTAGTATATTTGCTTAACATTTCAAAAAAAACAGCGTTATGAAGAAATATATTTTATTACTATTAGTCACTTCATTATTAATAACAAATAATGGGAAAGCACAATCACGTGGTATAAAAATAGGATACATTGACATGGAATATATCCTTGAAAAAGTTCCCGATTATGCTGAAGCAAAAAATCAATTAGAGCAAAAAGCTGAGAAATGGAAACAAGAAATTGAGACCAAAAAAAGTGATATTAGTAAATTAAAAGAAGCTTTAAAAACTGAAAAAGTTTTATTAACAAAAGAACTTATCGAAGAAAGAGAAGAAGAAATTACTTTTCAGGAAAATGAATTGTTAGAATATACTCAGAAAAAATTTGGCCCAAACGGGGATTTAATTGTACAAAAAGCTGTTTTAGTAAAACCAATACAAGATCAAGTTTTCAATGCAGTTCAAGATATTGCTGAAGCTAAGAAATACGATTATATTTTTGATAAATCATCCGACTTAACAATGCTTTTTGCTGCAAAAAAACACGATATTAGTGATAGAGTTGTTCAAGTTCTTACTCGTGCAGAAAAAAGAGAGCAAATGACTACTAAGCAAAGAAAACTGGAAGAAGAAAAAGAACGTAAGCAAGACATGATTGATGACAATCCTGAACTTTCTGACCGACAAAAATTAGCTGACCAAAGAAAGGCTGAACGCTTAAAAATGGTTGAAGATAAAAAAATAGCAGCCGAGCAAAAGAAAGCCGATGCCGATGCCAAAAGAAAACAATTTTTAGAAGACAAAGCGAACAAAAAAACTGGCACAGTTTCTGATAAGTCAAACACAGATACAACTAAAGATGGGTCTACTAATACTGACACAACTGTAGCTGATAAAAAAGCTGTGGCTGAAGAAGCTAAAAAGAAATCTTTAGAAGATAGACAAAAAGTGATTGAAGACAGAAAAATTGCAGCCGAAGAAAAAAGATTAAAAATTATAGCTGATAGAGAAGCCGCTAAGAAAGCCAAAGAAGACGCAAAAAATAATAAACCTTAATAAATTAAAACAATAATTAATACTTAGAATGATGAAACAAATTAAAACTCTTTTAATAGCTGTAGTAGCTTTACTTGGTTTTCAAACGATTAATGCTCAAGCAAAAACTGCTCATGTAGATGTACAAGATATTATGGCTAAAATGCCAGCCGTTTTAGAAGCTCAAAATCAATTAAAAAAATTAAGCGACACTTATACAGCCGAATACAAAACCATGGTTGATGAGTATCAGGCAAAATTAAAAAAATATGATGGTGAAGCTGCAACCGTTACAGATGCTGTAAACCAAACACGTCAACAAGAAGTTCAGGATATGGCTAAAAGAATTGGCGATTATCAAGAAACCGCACAAAAAGATTTACAGAAAAAAGAAGGAGATTTAATGAAGCCTATTACTGAAAAAGTTAAAGCTTCAATTCAAAAAGTTGGAAAAGCTAAAGGTTACCAATATGTATTAAATGCTGCAGACCTTTTACTTGCTGACGGTCCAGATTTAACTGTTGATGTAAAAAAAGATTTAGGATTTTAATCTGAATCTGAAAAAATAATAAAACTGCTCAATTTAATTGGGCAGTTTTTTTTTACATTTGTTTTATGATAAACAATAATCCTATTGGGCTTTTTGATTCTGGAATTGGTGGAACTTCCATTTGGAAGGAAATTCATCAATTGCTTCCCAATGAAGACACTATTTATCTAGCAGATAGCAAAAACGCACCTTATGGCGAAAAATCAAAAGAAGAAATAATCCAATTGAGTTTTAAAAACACTGAGTTTCTTTTGAATCAGAATTGCAAATTAATTGTTGTTGCATGCAATACCGCTACAACAAATGCCATTAAAGAATTAAGAAACAAGTACAATGTTCCGTTTATAGGAATTGAACCAGCTATTAAACCAGCTGCACTTCATTCACAAACCCAAAAAATAGGAATTTTAGCAACCAAAGGAACTTTAAATAGTGAATTGTTTTACAAAAATATTGAACAATTTCAAGACATTCAAATCATTGAACAAATCGGATTTGGACTTGTAGAATTAATTGAAAACGGTAAAATTAATTCCTCTGAAATGAAATCTTTACTACTACAATATTTAACTCCAATGATTGAATCCAATATAGATTATCTAGTTCTTGGCTGTAGTCATTATCCGTATTTAATTCCGCAGATAAAAAAAATACTTCCTAATAACATAAAAATAATCGATTCTGGTGAAGCTGTTGCAAAACAAACTAAAAAAATAGTAACCGAAAATGTTGGTTTAAGAGAAATTCATAAAAAAAGCATTCAAACATTTTACAGCAATACTAATCCAAAAGTACTCGCTGAAATCCTTGAAAACTACTACTCCGTAATTCAAAAAGATTTCTAAAACTGCGCTTTCATATTAGTATTAATAGTTCCGCGCAAAAAGAGTATCTTTGCAAAAATTAAAAGCATGAATAATTCCAATAATAAAAAAGGTACTGGACCAAGCAAACCAAGTGGAGACAGAAAAAAAACTTCTTCTACTCCTAAACCTGCAATGGACAAACGTTCTCAAAACAGAAAACCAGTTGTCAAAAAAGATTCCCCAAACACACCAAAACCTATAAAATCGGATGAAATTCGTTTGAATAAATACATTTCTAATTCAGGTGCTTGTTCGCGTCGTGATGCTGATATTTATATCCAATCAGGAAATGTTAAAGTAAATGGGATTCCAGTAACCGAAATGGGATACAAAGTAAAACCTGGAGATATAGTAAACTTTGATGGTGCAACATTAATGCCCGAAAAAAAGGAATATTTTGTATTAAATAAACCCAAAAACTTCACTACTTCTAATGAAGAAGTAGAACATAGAAACGTTTCTGAATTGATTAAAGGAGCATCAAGTTCGGCAATGGCACCAGTTGGAAGAATGGATAAAAACACAACAGGCTTACTATTGTTTACCAATGATACCGACATTATTCGTAAATTCAGTTTGCCAAATCAAAAATCCGCAAAAATATATCAAGTTACATTAGATAAGAATTTGAAATTTGAAGATTTAGAAAAAATATCAAAAGGAGTAACTTTAGATGGTCATAAATTATTTGTAGATGAAATTAGCTACATTGAAAACGAACCAAAAAATGAAATTGGAATCAAATTAAGAACTCCAAACGTAAAAGTAGTTCGCGCTATTTTTGAACACTACAAATACACCGTAATCAAAGTTGATAGAGTTGCCTTTGCAGGATTAACCAAGAAAAATCTTCCAAGAGGAAATTGGAGAGTACTTACTGAGCAAGAAATTATAAATCTTAAAAACATTTAACCACGTAAATCGTGGTTTTTTTTTATAAAATATGACAAGTCAAAAAAATCTTTCAATTGCACATGCTTGGTTTGAAGCATTCAACTCACATAATTTGGAAAAACTATTGTCATTATACGATGATGAAGCAGAACACTTTAGTCCAAAATTAAAAATAAGACATCCTGAAACAAAAGGATTAGTGACTGGTAAAAGTGCTTTAAGAACTTGGTGGCAAGATGCATTTAAAAGACTACCAACATTAAACTACAAGGTGACATCGTTAACAGCAAATTCGGATCGAGTTTTTATGGAATACCTAAGAACTGTTGAAAATGAAGACGATATGTTAGTAGCAGAAGTTCTTGAAATTAAAGAAGGAAACATAGTTGCTTCTCGCGTTTATCATGGTTAACATTTTGTAAAACACCAAATTGTAGTTAAAATTCTATATTTTTTTTACAATTTCATCATCAAATAAATTGTAACTTTATTCTTTTAATTTAATTATTATATTATGGCAGTATTAAAAGTAATTGAAGTACTTGCAAGCTCAGAAATAAGCTAGGAAGATGCAACTCAAAAAGCAGTAGAACAAGCAGCAAAATCATTGAAACATATACGTTCAGTTTATATTCAAGAAAAAAGCGCATGTGTAAAAGACGGAAAAGTAACTGAATATAGGGTAAACTTGAAATTGAGTTTCGAAATTGAATAATAACAAATTATTACTCAAACAACTAAATAAAATCGTATAATTGTAATCTAATCAATAAAATAATAAAATTATGGGAATAGGTGGATTTTTTAAAAACTTATTTGGTTCAGCCAAAGAAAACATTGATTCGATTGCAGATAAAGCAGAAGATATTGCTGGAGACGCAATTGAAAAAGCAAAAGAAGCTGCAGCACCATTAATGGATAAAGCAGAAGAATATGTAGATATTGCAAAAGAAAAAGTAAGTGAGTACGTTCCTGCTGCTAGTGAAGCTATTGACAACGCAGTTGAAACTGTAAAAGAAAAAGCAAG